>NZ_JBFBHG010000018.1:0-82318 GCF_040685095.1 Microbacterium sp. NPDC089189 | reverse complement strand
ATCCAAAGGAATCTCAAACCCACCAAAAAGGCAGGCCGAGGTTAATTGGCATTTGACAAGTGCACGCTGTTGAGTTCTCAAGGAACGGATGCTCCCACCATCAGACCTCGCGGTCGTCACCATGGGGCAACTCAGTTGTTCTGTCTCATCTGTCGAGCAGGCGCTTCGCTTCAGAAGAAGCAGTGGTCCCACACTCGGCGGACGAGCAGGTTTCCCATCCTAACCGCTAGGCGGATGAATCTCAAGCCGAGATTCGAAGGAAGGGGATGTGTTCTCCGCTTGAGGGGGCGTCAGGCCTTCCGGCCTCTCGCTCTTCCCTGTGGGGCGAACAAGTAAGACATTACGTGGGTTCTGCGGAACGTGGCAATTCGAGCGCGCAGCCCGGGCGTGTCGCCCGTCTTTCCGCGGTTCCACTCCCCCGCGCCTCCGCATCCCCTCATCCGCCCCGCGCCCCGCTCGACCGCGCCGAGTGCACGACATCGCGTCGAGTGCACGGCCTTCCCGCGTCACCACGCCGTGCACTCGACGACAGCCCGTGCATTCGGCGGCCCCGGCGTGGGATCAGCGCGAGGGAGGGACCTGTCTGGGCCACAGCGCGCCATCACGCACAGAGCGCACGACGTCGCGTCGAGTGCACGGCTTACCCTCGCCGCCACCCCGTGCACTCGACGGGAGCCCGCGCACTCGGCAATCCCGGTGCGGGATGCCGGGAGCGGGATGACGGGAGCAGGATGAGGGGCGTGGGCGCAGACCGGGCCCGCCGGGCGGGGCGGGGCGGGGCGGGAGGGGGCGGGGCGGGGGTCAGGCGGAGGGGGCGGGACGGCGGCGCGCGGCGATGATCACGCAGAGCACCAGGGTGAGCACGCCCCACAGCGCGCAGGCGGGCGGCAGCACGCGGTACGCGAGGTGGGCGACCGTGAAGGTCGGCGTGAGTCCCCCGAACACGACGAGACCCCCGACCCACGCGATGGCGAGCACGACGGGCAACGACAGCCACCACACGACGCGCACCGCCGGCGGAGTGACCCGCTCGACGGGCGCGACAGCACGACGACGCAACCACAGCGCCGCCCACACCGCGATCACCAGCAGCCCGAACGCGCTCGACCCGTGCTGCAGCCACTTGAAGCCGAGCATCGGACCCCACGGTTCGGCGAGCGCCGGCCACAGGACGAGCCCGCCGCGCCCCTCGTGCGTGAACGCATCCCAGGCGATGTGCGACAGCACGCCGAGCAGCAGCGATGCGGCCAGCAGCAGCGCGCCGACCCATCCGCCCGAGAAGGTCTCGCGCCACGCCGCCCGAGCACCCGCATCCCACGCGCGGGGAAGGCGGGCGGCCAGCCAAAGCGGCGACAGCTCGCGCACGGCGGGGCGGAGCAGCGCTCGCCACACCAGGAGCAGCACGAGGGCGACCACCGCGGTCGGCACGATCCACGCGAGGTCGTGCGTATGGCCGTACGACAGCGGCGTCCCCCGCACGAAGAGCGGAAGGTCCGGTGTCATCGCGCCGATCGCGATCGCGGCCGGCACGAGCCGCGTCCGCAGGAACGGCAGCGCGACGACCGCGTGGCTCGGCGTGAACGGCACGGGTCAGCCGACGATGAGTCCCGCGAGCGTCTTCTTGCCACGACGCAGAATCGACACCCCGCCCGGAAGTGAGCCCGTGACGGGAGTCGCCTCGTCCGTCACCCGCTCGCCGTCGAGGGTGACGCCGCCCTGTGCCACGGCGCGGCGCGCCTCGCTGAGGCTCGACACGAGCTGCGTGTCGACCAGCGCCTGCAGCACCGTCGTCCCCGTCGCCACCTCGGCGTGCGGCAGCTCGTCGACGGCCGTACGGAGCGTGGCGGCGTCGAGCGCCGTGAGGTCCCCCTGGCCGAACAGCGCCTCGGATGCGGCGATGACCGCGGATGTCGCCGCCTCGCCGTGGACGAAGGCGCACACCTCCAGCGCGAGTCGCTTCTGCGCCGCCCGCCGGAACGGCTCGCTCGCGACCAGCTCCTCGTAGCGTTCGATCTCGGCACGCGGCAGGAAGGTGAACACCTTCAGCCGGTCGATCACGTCGGCGTCGTCGGTGTTGAGCCAGAACTGGTACATCCGGTACGGGCTGCACATGTCGGCATCCAGCCAGATGGCGTTGCCCTCGCTCTTGCCGAACTTGGTGCCGTCGCTGTTCGTGATCAGCGGTGTGCCGATCGCGTGCACGGACGCGCCCTCGACGCGGTGGATGAGGTCGCTCCCGCTGATGAGGTTGCCCCACTGGTCGCTGCCGCCGGTCTGCAGCACGCAGTCGTACTGGCGGTAGAGCTCGAGGTAGTCGAGCCCTTGGAGGATCTGGTAGCTGAACTCGGTGTAGCTGATCCCCGCCTCGGAGTTGAGACGGGCGCTCACCGCGTCCTTCTTCAGCATCGTGCCGACGCGGAAGTGCTTGCCGATCTCGCGCAGGAAGTCGATCGCCGTCAGCGGCGCCGTCCAGTCGAGGTTGTTCACCATCCGCGCGGCGTTGTCGCCCTCGAAGCTGAGGAACCGTTCGACCTGGGCGCGCA
Source organism: Microbacterium sp. NPDC089189 (assembly GCF_040685095.1). Taxonomy (NCBI): domain Bacteria; kingdom Bacillati; phylum Actinomycetota; class Actinomycetes; order Micrococcales; family Microbacteriaceae; genus Microbacterium; species Microbacterium sp. NPDC089189. The sequence continues at coordinate 79,775 of NZ_JBFBHG010000018.1, read as the reverse complement.
GGCGCGTCACCCACTCCTCGACCGTGTCGCGGGTGTTCAGGGTGCGCTCCGCGGTCGGGCGCGGGTCGCCGATGAGGCCCGTGGACCCGCCGACGAGTCCGAGCGGCCGGTGGCCGGCCAGCTGCAGACGGCGCAGCACGATCAGCTGCACCAGGTTGCCCAGGTGGAGGCTCGGCGCGGTGGGGTCGAAGCCGCAGTAGTACGTGATCGGGTCTCCGCCGAGAAGGGCGCGCAGCGCCTCTTGATCAGTGGACACATGCACGGATCCGCGCCACACCAGTTCGTCCCAGACGTTCTCGAACGTCGGGTCGTTGGCGGGGGCGGTCGCGCTCACGAGGGGCGTAGACACGCGTGCCAGCGTATCAAGCGCGCGTGCCCGCCCGCGCCGCCGCCGGATCAGATGCCGAGGGCGTGGGCGACCGTCTGCGTGCGCGCGACGAGCTCGCCGCGCTGCTCGTCGACACGGCGCTGGGCGGTTCCGCCGTACCCGTCCCGACTCGCGATGGACCCCGAGACCACGAGCACCTCGCGGACGGACGGCTCGAGAAGCGGAGACACCGAGGCGAGCAGAGCATCGTCGGCCTCGTGCAGCTCCCAGCCGCGCTGCTCGCACGCCTGCACGAGCGCGCCGGAGACCTCGTGGGCCTCGCGGAACGGAACACCGCGCTTGACGAGCCACTCGGCCACATCCGTCGCGAGCGAATAGCCCTCGGGGGCGAGCGACGCCATGCGGTCGGTGTCGAATCGAAGCGTCGCGACCATGCCGGCGAACGCGGGCAGCACGAGCTCGAGCGTCGCGACGGAGTCGAAGACCGGCTCCTTGTCCTCCTGCAGGTCGCGGTTGTAGGCCAGGGGCAGCGCCTTGAGCGTGGCCAGCAGGCCCGAGAGGTTGCCGATGAGCCGGCCGGACTTGCCCCGCGCGAGCTCGGCGATGTCGGGGTTCTTCTTCTGCGGCATGATGCTCGAGCCCGTGGAGTAGCCGTCGTGCAGCCGCACGAAGCCGAACTCCCGGGTGTTCCAGAGGATGATCTCCTCCGCGAACCGCGAGAGGTCGACGCCGATCATCGCGGCGATGAACGCGAACTCCGCGACGACGTCGCGGGCCGCGGTGCCGTCGATCGAGTTCTCGGCGGGACGATCGAGCCCGAGGTGCGTGGCGACCAGCTGGGGGTCGAGTCCGAGCGTTGACCCCGCCAGCGCTCCCCCGCCATAGGGCGAGACGCGGGCGCGGACGGCCCAGTCGCGGAGACGTTCGAGGTCGCGCACGAGCGGCCAGGCGTGCGCCTGCAGGTGATGAGCGAGCAGAACGGGCTGCGCGTGCTGCAGGTGGGTGCGTCCGGGCATCGCGGCGCCCGGGTGCGCCTCCGCCTGCGCCACGATCGCGTCGATCAGGCGCACGATCTCGCGGGCGATGAGGCCCGCGTGATCCAGCAGGTACAGCCGCACGAGCGTGGCGATCTGGTCGTTGCGGCTGCGCCCGGCGCGCAGCTTGCCGCCGAGATCGGCGCCGACCTCGGCGATCAGGGCCTGCTCGAGCGCGCCGTGCACGTCCTCGTCGCTCTCGGCGGGCAGCAGCGAGCCGTCCGCGACGGCCGCGCCCAGGGCATCGAGGCCGTCGTGCATGCGTCGTGCCTCGTCGGCCGTGAGATATCCGGCGGCCTCGAGAGCGGCCGCGTGCGCGTGCGATCCGGCCAGATCGTAGGGCGCCAGCACCCAGTCGAAGTGCGTCGAGCGGCTGAGCGCCGCGAGCTCGGGCGAGGGACCGGAAGCGAAGCGGCCTCCCCAGAGGGATCCGCGGTGGGTGGCGTCATTCCGGGCATCGTTCACCCTCACAGCCTACCGATCCGGTGTCCGGGCCCGACGCCTCGCCGCGTGAGCGATGTTAGGTCACCCTAACCTCCTGCTCTATGCTCGACGCGTGACCACCGCATCAGCGCCGCGCGCACCGCACCGCATCTCGACACGCACGCTGTTGACACTCGCCGCGATCGGTGTCGCGGCGGGGATCGTGATCGTGCCCACCTCCGCGCTCGCGGCGATCGTCTGGGTCGCCGCCCCTCCCGTCTACGGTCTCCTCGTCGCGCCCTACGTGATCCCGGCCGTCCTGGCTCAGGCGCTCGTGCGGCGGGCCGGCAGCGCCCTGATCACCGGCGTCGTCGCCGGAATCATCGCCGTGCCGTTCACCGGGAGCATCGGATCGCTCTCGCTGTTCGTGTTCGTCGCCGTGTTCGTCGAGGCGCCGTACGCCGCCACGCGCTGGCGTCGGTGGGGCGTCGGGATGGCGTACGTCGCGGCGGGCGTCCTCGCGGCGGCCTACGCGTTCTTCTGGTGGATCACCCTGGATGCCGAGACCTTCCCGCCGCTGGTGCGCGCACTGACGATCGCGATGCTGGTGGCGATGATCTTCGCGGCGACCGCGGTCGGCCGCCTGATCGCGTCAGGGCTTCGTCGTGCGGGGGTCGGTCGCAACCTGTGACGCCGACGGTGCGGCCCGGCGGGCGAGCCAGGCGAGCCCCGCCTCGAGCGGGCCGCGGCCGACCAGCAGCGCCCACACGGTGCACCCGAGGATCACGACCGCGGTGATGGGCCAGAACGGGTCGAGAGCGCGGAAGGCGAACAGGCTCGTCGTCGTGCCGGTGGCCGCGAACGCCCACACCGCCCACACCACGATCTGCGCCGTGTAGGCGGTGAGCGGCATGCTGCCGGTGGCGCGCAGCGGCAGCACGACCCAGCGGAGGGGTGTGCGGCACAGCAGCAGGCACGCACCGAGCACGGCCGCGGCGAGCCCGGTCCCGCCCAGCACCTCGGGCAGGCCGCCCGAGTGGGGGAAGGTGCTCGCCACGACGCCGAGATAGTCCTGCGGCTCCTGGAACTCGCCCGGCCCGGTGAGCAGCCCGCCCAGCCCGTACGCCGCGAGCGCGATCCCCGATCCGATCGCGACGAGCAGCGCCTGGATGCGGCCGTCGCGCAGATCGATGCGCCCGATCGCCATCCCCGCCACGAGGAATCCCATCCAGAGCGGGAACGGGTACGCCCAGCCGATGACGAGCGCGATGCTCTCACCGATCGGGTCGTCCCAGAACGGGAGGAGCCCCAGCGCGGCCTGGACGAACGGCATGACGAGCAGCAGCGCACCCGCCAGGGCGAACAGGGTACGTGCGCGCAGCCGCAGCAGCAGCGTTGCCACGAGGAACAGCACCGCGTACGCCGGGAGGATCACGTACACGGGCACGCCCGTGACGATCAGGAGGACTCCGAGGACCCAGAGCCCCCCGGCGCGCACGAGCAGTCGCCGTCGCGCGACCCGCAGCGTGTCACCGGAGAGCGGCCGCAGCGCACCGGTCGTGAGCGCGATCGACACCCCGGCGAGCACGGCGAACAGGATGGACGAGCGGCCGTTGACCGCATCCACCCAGGTCTCGGGGCGCTGCAGCGTGAACCGCTCGTCGACCGTCACGAGGTGGGCGGCCAGCATGCCGACGACCGCCAGCCCTCGGGCGAGATCGACGCCGCCCAGCCGGTCGGCACCGGACAGACGGGCGAAGGCCCGCGCCATCCGATGCGTCACGGGGTCGACCTCACTGCTGGCGCAGCAGCCAGACCAGCAGGGCCTTCTGGGCGTGCAGGCGGTTCTCCGCCTCATCCCAGACGACGCTCTGCGGGCCGTCGATGACCTCGGCGTCGACCTCGTAGCCGCGGTCGGCCGGCAGGCAGTGGATGAAGATGGCACCCGGGTCGGCCAGCTGCATCGTGTCGGGGGTGACCTTGTACTGGCCCAGGTCGCGGAGCCGCGCGAGCTTCTCCTCCTCCTTGCCCATCGACACCCAGGTGTCGGTCACGACGACGTCGGCACCGGCCGCGGCCTCGAGGGGGTCGGTGTACAGGGTGACGGAGCCGCCGGTCTCGGCGGCACGGCGGTCGGCGTCGGCGATCACGTCGGCGCGCGGCGCATAGGACTCGGGCGAGGCGACACGCACGTGCATGCCCGCCGTCACCCCGGCGAGGATGTAGGAGTGCGCCATGTTGGAGCGCCCGTCGCCGAAGAACGACAGCGTCAGGCCCTTCAGCTCGCCCTTGTGCTCGCGGATCGTCAGCAGATCGGCGAGCAGCTGGCAGGGGTGGAAGTCGTCGCTCAATGCGTTGACCACCGGCACGCGGGTGCCCCGTGCCATCTCCTCGAGACCGGCCTGCCCGTAGGTGCGCCAGACGATCGCGGCGACCTGACGCTCCAGCACGCGCGCGGTGTCGGAGGGGGTCTCCTTGCCGCCGAGCTGGCTGTTGGCGGTCGAGATGATGAGCGGCGACCCGCCGAGATCCGCGATGCCGACCGCGAACGAGACGCGCGTGCGCGTCGAGGACTTGTCGAAGATCACCGCGACGGTCTGCGGGCCCTCGAGCGGCTTCAGCTTCCAGCGGTCGGCCTTCAGCTCGATCGCGAGATCGAGGATCTCGCTCTGCTCGGCGGCGGTCAGATCGTCGTCGCGCAGCAGGTGGCGGGTCATGCGGGGGCCTCCGTCGGGGTGGGTGCGGCATCGTCCGCGTTCTCGAGAAGCAGCGCGTCCGAGACGGTCGCGAGCGCGGCGCCGAACAGACGCGCGAACTCGTCGATCTCGACGTCGCCGATCGTGAGCGGCGGTGCGATGCGGATGGTGGTGTCGTTGGGCGCGTTGACGATGAGCCCGTGCTGCTGCGCGGCGGTCACGACGGCCTTGGCCACGGGATGCGTCAGCGCGATGCCGACGAGCAGGCCCAGCCCTCGCGTGCCCGCCACGAGGTCGGACCCGATGGCGTCGACCGCGTCGCGCACCTGCGCACCGCGCACCCGGGCGTTCTCGACGAGGCCCGCGCGCTCGATCTCGTCGAGAACCGCGTCCGCCACGGCCGTCGCGAGGGCGTTGCCGCCGAACGTCGACCCGTGGGTGCCCGGGTAGAAGAGCTCGCTCGCCTCGTCGAACGTGATGAGCGCACCGATCGGGAAGCCGCCGCCGATGCCCTTGGCCACCGTGATCGCATCGGGGCGGATGCCCTCGTGCTGGAAGGCGAACCACTCCCCCGTACGCCCGGCACCGGTCTGGACCTCGTCGATGATCAGCAGCGCGCCGTGGCGCCGGGTGATCTCGCGAACCGCGCGGAGGTAGCCCTCCGGCAGGGGCAGCACGCCCGCCTCGCCCTTGACGGGCTCGACGAACAGCGCGGCGACCCGGTCGTCGATGACGGCCTCGAGAGCCTCCGCGGTGGAGTCGATGAACTCGACGCCGCCGGCCATCGGCAGGAACGGCTCCTGCATCCACGGCTTGCCGGTGAGGGCGAGACTGCCCATCGTGCGGCCGTGGAACGCGTCGGTCAGCGCCAGGATCCGCGGCCGGTCCGTGCCGCCGTGCAGGCGGGCGAGCTTGAACGCGGCCTCGTTGGCCTCGGCGCCCGAGTTGCCGAAGTACACCCGGCCGCTCTCGCCGGTGCCCGCCAGCCGCTTGAGCCGTGCGGCGAGCGCGAGCTGCGAGGGCGTCGCGAAGTAGTTGGAGACGTGCGCCAACCGGGCGGCCTGTGCCGAGACGGCCTCGACGAACGCGGGATGCGCGTGGCCCAGCGAGTCGACGGCGATCCCCGCGAGGAAGTCGAGGTAGCGCGTGCCCTCGTCGTCCCAGAGGTAGGCGCCTTCACCGCGGACGAACATCGCCATCCGGTCGCCGAAGCTGCGCACCAGGTCGCGCCGCGCGTCGTCCTGCCAGCTCGCCGCTGTCCGTGTCTGATCGGCCATCACGCCACCACCTCTGTTCCGATGCCCTTCTGGGTGAAGAGTTCGACGAGCACCGAGTGCGGCACGCGTCCGTCGATGATGGCCGCCGTGCTGACGCCGCCGGTGACGGCGTCGAGGCAGGCCTTCATCTTGGGGATCATCCCCGATTCCAGGCGCGGCATGAGCTCGCGCAGTTCCGCCGCGGTGAGGTGCGACACGAGCGAATCGCGGTTGGGCCAGTCGGCGTACAGCCCCGGCACGTCGGTGAGCACCACGAGCTTGACCGCGCCGAGCGCGACCGCGAGGGCAGCGGCGGCGGCATCGGCGTTGACGTTGAGCGAATGCCCGGGCTTGTCGAGGTCCGGGGCGATCGAGGAGACGACGGGGATGCGCCCGGCATCCAGCTGGTCGATGATCGGCTGCGGATCGACGGCGACGACATCGCCCACACGGCCCAGATCGTGTTCGACGCCCTCGATGATCACACCGCGGCGACGGCCGGTGAACAGGCCCGCGTCCTCGCCCGACAGTCCCGTGGCGACGGGCCCGTGCGCGTTGATCTTGGCGACGAGCTGCGGGTTGATCTGCCCGGTCAGCACCATCCGCACCACCGTGATCGCCTCGGTCGAGGTCACGCGGTAGCCGCCCTTGAACTCGCTCGGGATCGCGAGGCGGTCGAGCATGTCGGAGATCTGCGGGCCGCCGCCGTGCACGACGACGGGCTTGACGCCCACGTAGCGGAGGTACGCGATGTCGGCCGCGAAGGCGTCCTGCAGCTCGTCGGAGACCATCGCGTTGCCGCCGTACTTCACCACCACGATCTGGTCGCTGTAGCGGCGCAGCCACGGCAGGGATTCGACGAGCGTCTGTGCTTTCGCGCTCGCCTCGGCGGGGTCGGTGTCTTGGAGATCGATCGCGGTCATGAGGAGTAGGCGCTGTTCTCGTGCACGTAGTCGTGGGTCAGGTCGTTGGTGTAGATCGTCGCGACGGCGGAGCCGGACTTGAGGTCGATCTGGAGGTCGGTGGCCCGCGGGGTGAGGTCGACGTCCTCGCGGGGGCGGTCGGGGCCGCCCGCCGAGCAGACGCGCACGCCGTTCATCCACACGTCGACGTCGTAGGGGTCGAAGACCGCGTCCGTCGTGCCGATCGCGGCGAGCACCCGGCCCCAGTTGGGGTCGTTGCCGAAGATGGCCGCCTTGAACAGGTTGTTGCGGGCAACCGACCGACCCACCTCGACCGCGTCGTCCTCGGTCGCGGCGTTCACCACGCGGATCGTGATGTCGTGGCTCGCGCCCTCGGCATCGCCCTGCAGCTGGACGGCGAGGTCGGTGCACACGGCGATGAGCGCGCTGCGGAACGCCTCGGCATCCGGAGTCGTGCCGGAGGCGCCGCTCGCGAGCAGGGTGACCTGATCGTTCGTCGACATGCAGCCGTCCGAGTCGAGCCGGTCGAAGCTCACGCGGGTCGCCGCGCGCAGGTGGGCGTCGGCCTCGGCCGCATCGATCACGGCGTCCGTCGTGATCACGACGAGCATGGTGGCCAGGCCCGGAGCGAGCATGCCCGCCCCCTTCGCCATGCCACCGATCCGCCAGCCGTCACCCTCGAACACCGTGGTCTTGTGCCGCGAGTCGGTCGTCATGATCGCGCGCGCGGCGTCGTCTCCGCCCGTCGTCGACAGCGCGGCGATGCCCTCGGCGACGCCCGTCAGCACCTTGTCGCGGAACACCTGATCGCCCGTGCCGATGAGGCCCGTCGAGCACACCAGGACGTCGCCCGCGCCGACGCCGAGGATCTCGGCCGTCTTCTCGGCGGTCTGATGCGTGGTCTGGAAGCCGAACGAGCCGGTGAAGCAGTTGGCCCCGCCCGAGTTGAGGACGATGGCCTCCACCGCTCCGTCGGCGATGACCTGCTCCGACCAGAGGATGGGGTTGGCCTTGGCGCGGTTCGAGGTGAACACGGCGGCGCCCACCTTCAGCGGGCCGCGGTTGACGACGACGGCGACATCGGGCTTGCCGGTGCTCTTCAGCCCGACGGCGACGCCGGATGCTTCGAATCCTGCGGGGGCGGTGACGCTCACGGTGCCACTCCGTTCACGGTCAGGGCGCGGTCTTCGGGAAGACCCAGCGCGATGTTCAGGGACTGGACGGCGGCCCCCGCGGTGCCCTTGACGAGGTTGTCGACGGCGGTCACGACCACCACGCGGCCCGCGGCGCGGTCGATCGCGAGGCCCATGAGCGCGGTGTTCGCGCCGAGGACGTCGGCCGTGCGCGGGAACTGGCCCTCGGGCAGCAGGTGCACGAACGTTTCGCCGTCGTAGGCCTGCTCCCACGCCGCGCGGATCTCGGCGTCGCTCGCACCCGGGGCGATGGGCGCCGTGGAGGTGGCGAGGATGCCGCGGGACATCGGCACGATGACGGGCGTGAACGAGATGCGGACATCACCGGTGGCACCCGCATCCACGAGCGCCTGCCGGATCTCGGGGATGTGACGGTGCGATCCGCCCACGCCGTAGGGGTTCGCGCTTCCGAGCACCTCGCTCGCGAGCAGATGCGGCTTCAGGCTCTTGCCGGCCCCGGAGGGTCCGACCGCGAGCACGGTGACGATGTCGGACGGGTCGATGACGCCGGCGGCCACACCGGGGGCGAGGCTCAGGCTCACCGTCGACGCGTTGCATCCGGGCGCCGCGATCCGCGTGGCCCCCACGAGCCGATCGCGTTGCTTGCGGCCGTCGACCGGGAGCTCGGGCACCCCGTAGGTCCAGGCGTCGTGGTAGTCGCCGCCGTAGAACGCGTCCCAGGCGGCGGGCGAGGTGAGGCGGTGGTCGGCGCCCGCGTCGATCACGACGGGCGTGTCGGCGAGCACGTCGGTGTACTGGCCGGACTGCCCGTGCGGCAGCGCCAGCACGACGACGTCGTGGCCGGCCAGCGTCTCGGGCGTGGTGTCGACGAGCGTCAGGTGCGCGAGCGAGCGCAGATGCGGCTGGTGGAGCGCCAGCGGCTGTCCCGCGTTCGAGTGCGCGGTGACCGTGCGGATCTCGAAGTCGGGATGCGCGGAGAGGATGCGGAGGATCTCTCCTCCCGCATAGCCGGACGCGCCGGATACGGCGACCGAATAGGGCATGGATTCCACCTTAGAGTCTGGGAGTTGCGCGCTGACGCGCGACGGGCGGAACGGCGACACCCGTGGGCACCCAGAAAGGTGCGAGGGGGTCGCCTAGATTCGGCGGTCGCCCAGACGTCGGCGCGCCGCAGCGAGACCCGAGGGGGTCGTCGCGAGCGAGTGGGCAGCCGAAGGCATGCCGGAACCCTAACCGCGCGGCGCCCGCCCGCGCAAATCGCCTGCGTCTGTCCGGCGTCGGTGGTCTTTGTCAGAGTGGAACCGTGATTCAGACACTCGCCGTCTCCGGTTACCGATCGCTGCGCGACACCGTCCTGCCGCTCGGCGCCCTCACCGTCGTCACCGGCGCCAACGGCTCCGGCAAGTCCAACCTGTACCGCGCGCTGCGTCTGCTCGCATCCGCCGGCAAGGGCGGTCTCGTCGAGGCCGTCGCCCGCGAGGGAGGCCTGCCGTCGCTGCTGTGGGCGGGCCCCGAAGAGCCCGGCACGGAGGGGACGGTGCGGCGGCATCCGATCGCCCTGCAACTGGGCTTCGCCTCCGACGACCTCGGCTACCTGATCGACCTGGGCCTGCCCCAGTCCGACCGGAAGAGCCTGTTCGCGCGCGACCCCGAGATCAAACGCGAGCAGCTCTTCACGGGAGCGGTGGCCCGGCCCGCGACGCTGCTGATCGACCGGCTCCGCCAGCGCGTGCGCGTGCGCGACGACGCCTGGACGGTGCTCGATCAGGCGCTGGCGCCGTACGAGAGCATCGTGACGGATCTGGGCGACGGCGACACCGGGCTGGAGTTGCTGGGGCTGCGCCGGATCCTCGGCGGCTGGCGCTTCTACGACCATTTCCGCGTCGATGCCGACGCCCCCACGCGCCACCCGCAGGTGGGCACGCGGGCACACACGTTGAGCCACGGCGGGGAGAACCTCGCGGCCGTGTGGGCGACGATCCACGAGGCCGGCGCGGGCGCCGCGCTGGATGCCGAGGTGTCGCGCGCCTTCCCCGGCGCGCGCGTCGAGGTGGTCTCGGACGGCGCGCGGCTGCGGCTGCTGCTGCACCAGCCGGGGCTCCTCCGCCCGCTCGAGACGACCGAGCTGAGCGACGGCACGCTGCGCTATCTGCTGCTGTGCGCCGCGCTCCTGCCGGCGCGCCCGGCATCGCTGCTCGTGCTCAACGAGCCGGAGGCGAGTCTTCACCCCTCGCTGCTCGAGCCACTGGCCCGCCTGGTGCTCGCGGCGTCCGCGCATTCGCAGGTCATCGTCGTGACGCACGCCGCGCCGCTGGTCGACGCGATGACGCGGGCCGGGGCGACGACGCACCGACTCGCGGTGACGCTCGGCGCCACGACCCTCCCCGACCAGGGGATGCTCGACGAGCCGGCGTGGAACTGGGGTTCGCGCTGACACGACCCGCGAACGGTCAGGGGCGCGCGAGCACCGTGGCGGCGAGGGCGCGTGAGCGTGCGCGGCGGATCGCCAGCACCGTGCCGAGAGCACCGACGGCGGCCCACAGCACCAGACCGATCGCGGCATTCAGCAGCTCGTGGAGCGAGCCGCCCACGAGTGCCTGCGCTCCCTGCAGCGCCAGGCTGAGCGGCAGCCCCCCGAGGGGTCCCGCGGCGCTCGGGGTGGTGCCCGGGGAGGTCACGGTGCCCGCGGCGATCACCTGGATCCCCAGCAGCAGGAGCGAGACCACGAGTCCCGCGCGCGGCAGGAACGCCAGGAGCGCCTGGTGCACCAGCGCGAACGAGAGCGCTGTCACCGCCGCGAGCCCCGCGGCCACGAGCGCACGCTCCGGGGCGACACCGGATGCGGCGACGACCGCCCACACCGGCACCGCCTGCACGAGGGCGAGGGGCAGGATCACGAGGGCCGCGGACCGCGCGACGCGTGTCGCGGATGCCGCGGAGGTCAGCGCGGATCGCGCGAACGGACGCAGCGCCAGGAACACGCCGATCGCGCCGAGCCACAGCGCCACCGGGCCGAAGGTCGCGAGCGACGAGGCGAGCGCGCTCGAGGGCCCGCCGGTCGACGACGCATCCACCCCGATGGGGCGCGCCACGACGGATGCGATCTGCTGGAGTTGATCGGTGTCGTAGCGCGGGATCGACGACTGCGCCTGGTCGAGCCCCGCCGCGAGATCGTCGGTGCCGCCGGCGAGGAGGCCCAGGCCGTCGGCGAGCTGGCCGTTGACGCCCGCGAGACGGTCGGCGCCGTCGGCGACCGACCCGAGCGCCGTCGCGAACTCGCCGAGCCCGTCGGCGACCGGGCCGCTGATCGCGGAGATGGCCCCGGCACCGAGCGCGACGGCGGCCGCGGTCTCGGCGTCCGATCCGAGCGCGGTCGCCTGGGCGGCGAGCGCTGCCGCCACCTCATCCGCCCCGGTGCGCAGCTCCGTCAGCCGAGCCGCCACCACGGCGGGATCGGGATCGGGTGCCGCGAGGTACGCCTCGAGCTCGCTCAGCCGCTGGGACTGCACGGCCTGCGCCAGCACGAGCGCGTCGGAGGCGAGTGAGCGTTCGAGCAGGCGTACCGACAGCTCGCCCGAGGCGACGGCTCCGGCCGCCGTCAGCTCGCCGAGCCCGCGCGCGCCGGCCGGCATCTCGGCGAGCACGCCGTCCATCGCGCGCAGCCCGCCGGCGAGCGCCTCGGTGAGGGTCTGGAGCTCAGCGGCGCCGGCGCCCGCACCGGCCACACCGGCACCGATCTGCGACGCGGCGGACGATGCCTGCGCGATGCCGTCCCCCAGGTCGGCGAAGGCCGTGAGGCTTCCCGACACGAACTGCTGCGTCAGCTGCGCCGACACCCCGGCCGGCAGGCTGGCCGACAACGCCTCCGCCACGATCCCGCCGACGAACCCGTGCTGGGTGCTCGTCTCGACACGCAACGCGGCCTGCGTGGGCGCGGCCGTTCCCATGGTCAGGACGTTCGCCGAGAAGTCGGCGGGGATCGTCACGACCGCGAGCACATCGCCGGAGGCGAGCGACGACGACGCCGTCGCCGGATCCGTGAGCATCCAATCGACCGACGTCACCTCGGTGATGAGGTTCTCGGTGAGCAGTTTGCCCGCAGCGACCGGCGGGGTGCTGGTCGTGACGATCTCGTCCAGGTTGACCAGGGCCACCGGGGGCCGCTCGTCGTCGGTCGGCACGAGGGTGATCACGACCAGGAGGGGCGTCAGCACGACGAGCACGAGGACGACGACCGCCTGCCAACGACGCTGACCCCGCGCGGGGGCGCTGATGAGACTCCATAGTGACGTCATCGCTGTCCTCCTCGTGCGTCGACGACGGCGTCGGCGTCCACGCGGACCACGGGTCGGGAGCCCGTGACGGCGGGCCTCCCCGCGCCGGCGAGCACGACGGTCGTGTCCTGGGGCGCTGCCCCGGCGATGACGACGGCCAGGCGTTCGGCGCCGGCACGCCCGGCGATGTCGACGGCGACGATGTCGAGTCCGCTCGCGACGACGACCGCCACGTCGGCGGCCCACCGCTCTGCATCGTCGAGGTCGCCGACGGGCGTTCCCGGCCCGAGGGCGGCCGCGGCCCGACCCGACACGATGTCGGCGAGCGCGTCGAAGACCGAGGCGGCGCGGGCGACGGCAGCGCCGCGGTGCCCCAGACCCACGCCCTCGGCGCGGATCCCCCGTCGCAGGAGCTCGCCCAGCGTGGCGGCGTCGGCGTCGCTTCCGCGCGCCGCGACATACCCCGCGCGCGCCGCGACCGCGCTGCGCTCGAACGGCAGCACGCGCTCGTGCACGACGAGGTTTCCCTCGATCCCCGCCACGCAGCCGGCGAGCGCCGCCACGGTTCGCGCGGCCGGCAGCTCGGGACCGTCGATCAGGAGCAGTGCACCCCGCGGCGCGCGCACGTCGAGAGGCGGACCGCCCTCGATCCGCACGCCGTCGGCGAGGACGCCCGCCGCCGCATCCGCGCCGTCCGGCAGCCCCACGAGCCACTGCCGCTGGGCGCGCATGCGCTCCACGGCCTCCCCCTCGATATCGGCGTCGGGCAGCAGGCGTGCGAGCCAGCCCGGAAGCCACCAGGCGCGATCCCCGAGCATCGCCATGATCGCCGGGATGAGCGTCATCCGCACGATGAACGCATCGATCAGCACGCCCACGGCCAGGGCGAGAGCGAGCGGCTGGATGATCGCGTTGCCGCCCGGGACGAACGAGAAGAACACCGCGAACATGATGAGGGCCGCCGCGGTGACCACGCGCGCCGAGGCTCCGAAGCCCTCCCTGACGGATGCGCGGGCGTCCCCGGTCGCCGCGTACTTCTCGCGCATCCGGGACACGAGGAAGACGTGGTAGTCCATGGCGAGTCCGAAGAGCACGGCCATGACCAGGATGGGCAGGAAGCTGATGACGGGCCCGACCTTGCCGACCCCGAGGATCTCGGCACCCCATCCCCACTCGAAGACGGCGGTCGTGACGCCGAGGGCTGCGCCCACCGACAGCAGATAGCCGAACGTGGCCGACAGCGGCACGGCGATCGAGCGGAACATGATCGTCAACAGCACCAGGCAGAGCCCCACCACGACCACGGCGAACGGGAGGAGCGCCGCACCGAGGCGGTCCGAGATGTCGATCGCGAGCGCGGTCTGACCGGTGACGGCGTAGCCGAAGCCGTGCGCCGCGGCGAAGGCGGGCTCGTCCGCGCGCAGTGTCCGCACGAGCTCGGTGGTGGCATCCGACGACGGCGAGCTTGCCGGGGTGATGGTCAGCACCGCCAGATCGAGCGCCGCGTTGGGGAACGCCTGCGAGACCGCGACCACGTCGGGGATGCCGGAGAAGGCGTCATTCAACGCGCTGAGGGATCCTTCGATGTCGAGCGTGCCCGAGATGTCGGCGGTGACCAGCAGCGGTCCGTTGAAGCCGGGACCGAAACCCTCGTCGAGCAGGTCGTAGGCGATGCGGGCGGGCGAGGTGGGCGGGTCGTAGCCCGCGTCCGGGAGGGTGAGTCGCAGCCCCAGCGCGGGGGTCGCGACCACGAGGAGTCCGAGCACGACGACGCCGATGGTGGCGAGCGGCACCTTGGTGGCCGCGCGCACCCAGAGCGGCGGGGCGGTGCGGGTCCGGGCGCGGCGTCGCACCCGCGGGCGCACGAGCCGGCCGAGCACCGCCAGGAGCGCCGGCAGCAGGGTGACCGCGACGGCGAGGGCGGCGAGGACCGCGCCCGCCGCCCCGAGCCCCATGACTGTGAGGAACGGGATCCCCGCCACCGCGAGCCCGAGCAGGGCGATCATGACGGTGAGCCCGGCGAAGACGACCGCGGTGCCGGCCGTCGCGATCGCCAGCGGGATGGACTCGCGGGCGCTGATCCCCTCCGCCAGCTGCGTGCGATGACGCGACACGATCAGCAGGGCGTAGTCGATGCCGACGGCGAGCCCGAGCATCGTGGCGAGCAGAGGTGCGGTCGACGAGACCGGGGCGAACGCCGCGATGATGAGGATCGAGCTCGACGCCACCACGACGCCGATGACCGCCGTGACCAGCGGCACCCCGGCCGCGATGAACGCGCCGAACGTGATCGCGAGCACGACGAAGGCGATGACGATGCCCGCGATCTCGGTCCAGTTCTCCCCTCCCGCCTCGGCGGTCACGAGGCCGGAGTAGGCGACATCCAGACCGGCGGATGCGGCGGGCGCGGCGGCGGTTTCGACGGCACCGACCAGCGATGCGTCGATGTCCGTCGCCGCGACCGTCAGCTGCACCGTGATGAAGGCCATCCCGCCGTCGGCGGAGATCTGCGCGGGCGTGCCGTCGGATGCGGGCGTCTGCCCGGAGGCGGCCATGGCCACCGGGCACGTGACACCCGCCACCTCGTCGACGACGGCGAGGTTCTCGCAGGCCTGGGCGATCGCGGCGGTGTCCGCCTCCACCGTGGAACCGGCGGGGGCCACCAGCACCACGCGCGCGCTCGCGCCGCTGAGCTGCGGCAGACGCTGCTCCAGCTGGTCGAGCGCCTGCTGCGCGGGGGTGCCGGGGATCTCGAACGTCGAGGCGAGCGTGCCGCCCAGTGCGCTCGCGAGCGCGCTCCCTCCCAACGCCAGCACGACCCACGCGGCGATGACCGCCCAACGGAACCGCACGGCGAAACGCCCGACGCGGTACAGGAATGACGACATCCCCGATCCCCTCCCCGACCGCGCCCCCAGGCACGGCCCCGGGCTCAGGGTAGTGGGTCGGTGCTCCCCCGGCGGACCATGAGCCCGCCGGGGGACGCGCGTCGGCGCGGACGACCGGGATCAGTCGCGGATCTGGGCGCCCCAGCGCTCGGCGGCCACGGCCACGCCGGCGAGTTTCGCGTCGGTCGCCTCGGCGGCGGTGAGGGTGCGGTCGGGCGCGCGGAAGCGCAGCGCGAAGGTCAGGCTCTTCGCCCCTTCCGGCACGCCCTGTCCGCGGTAGTCGTCCACGAGCCGCACCGATTCGAGCAGATCGCCGGCGCCGGCCAGGAGCGCGTCGCGCAGGTCCTGGGCGACGACCGAATCGGGCACGACGAGCGACACGTCCTGCGTCGCGGCCGGGAAGCCCGACAGGGAGGCGGCGACCACGCGGGAGCCCGCCAGGTCGACGAGCAGATCGAGATCGAGCTCGGCCACCGTGACCCGCCCGGGAAGATCGGCAGCCTCGGCGACCGCGGGCAGCAGCTCGCCGACGTAGCCGACCTCCGTCGTGCTCACCAGGACCGTGCCGGTGCGACCGGGGTGCAGCGCCGCGCGCTCGGACTGGCTGACCGAGATCTCGACGCCCGCGGCCGCGGCGATCACGCGCACCGCGTCGATGACGTCGACGAGTCCGGCCTGCTCGGCGGGGCGTCCCGGCTGCTTGGCGGCGACCGACCCCGCCACCAGCAGCGCGACGTGGCGTCGCTGCGGCGGGATGGAGGCATCGAGCTGCGTCAGGGTGGCCGCATCCGGGCGCACCGCCAGCGGCGGGACGGTCGACGTGCCGTAGGCGATGCCGGGCTCGGGCAGGAACACCGATCCGGTCTCGAACAGCGAGAGATCGACGAGGCCGCGGGCGACGTTGCGGTGCGCGACCTGCAGGAGGCCCGGGAGCAGGGAGCGGCGCAGGTAGGGCGCCTGCCCGTCCAGCGCGTTGGCGAGCTTGATGCTCGGCAGGTGCGCGCCCGTGGCGCTGCCGTGCAGATCGTTCTGCTCGGCCGTCGTGAACGGGAACGACGGCGTCTCGACGTACCCGGCGGACGCGAGCGCGTTGGCCACCCGGCGTCGGCCGTGCTGGGCCGCGGTCCAGCCGCGCCCGGGAGGCGCGACGGGCAGCACCGACGGGATGCGGTCGTACCCCTCGATGCGGGCGACCTCCTCGGCCAGCGTCCACTTGTCGGTGAGGTCGGGGCGCCACGACGGCGCATCCACGAACCAGGCATCGCCGGTGTCGTGCACGTCGGCCCCGATGAGCTCGAGGGCCGCGACGACCTGCTCGGGCGTGTAGTCGACCCCGATGAGTCCGGCCACGAAGCCGTAGGGAAGCTCGATCGCCTCGCGCTCCCACTCGCCGCCGATCGCGCCGCCGAGGGTGTCGGCGGTCCCGCCCGCGTACTGCACCATGAGGTCGACGACGCGCTGCGCCGACGCGAACGGCAGGACCGGGTCGACGCCGCGCTCGAAGCGGCGCGACGCCTCGGACGACAGCTTGTGCCGCCGGGCCGTGCGGGCGATCGAGATCGTGTCGAACACGGCCGCCTCGATCAGCACGTTGCTGGTGGCGGGGCCCATCTCGGTGGTCGCGCCGCCCATGACGCCGGCGAGGCCGATGGGCCCGCTGCCGTCCGTGATCAGCAGATCCTCGGCGTGCAGCGTGCGGGTCTGTCCGTCGAGGGTCTCGAGCTTCTCCCCCGCCTCGGCGCGACGCACCGTGATGCCGCCGGTGAGCGCATCCAGGTCGTAGCCGTGGATGGGGCCGCCGAGTTCGAGCATCACGTAGTTCGTGATGTCGATCAGGATGCCGAGCGAGCGGATGCCGGCCAGCGCGAGACGCGTGATCATCCACGGCGGGGTCGGGCGGGAGGCATCGACGCCGCGCACGACGCGGGCGACGAAGGCGGTGGCGCCGATGCGACCGCGGAGCGGTCGGGCGTCGTCGATGACGATCTCGAAGCCCGAGCCCGGCTCATCGATCTCGCGGTCGGCCGGGTCGCGGTACGCGGCGCCCGTGGCGTGCGAGTACTCGCGGGCCACGCCGCGCAGCGACAGGGCGTATCCGCGGTCGGGGGTGACGTTGATCTCCACCGCGACGTCGTCGAGGCCGAGCAGGGCGATGGCATCCGCGCCGACGGGCGCATCGATGCCGAGTTCGACCAGGCGCAGGATGCCGGAGTGCTCGGTGCCGAGCCCCAGTTCCTTCGCCGACGCGATCATGCCGTCCGACACGTGGCCGTAGGTCTTGCGCGCAGCGATGGGGAACGGCCCGGGGAGCACCGATCCCGGCAGGGTCACCACGACCTTGTCGCCGGGGAAGAAGTTGTGCGCGCCGCACACGATGCCGTGCACCGCGTCGCCGCCGTCCGCCGCCGTCTCGCCCTCGGGCGCGACCTGCACCCGGCACCAGCGGATGGTCTTGCCGTTGCTCTGCGGCTCCTCCTCGAACGAGAGCACCTGGCCCACGACGATCGGCCCGCTCAGCTCGAAGCGGTGGATGTCCTCCTCCTCGAAGCCGACGCGCACGAGCGACGCCAGGACGTCCTCGGGGGTCGCCGTCTCCGGCACCTCGACGAACTCACGCAACCACGACAGCGGAACGCGCATCACACCACCATCCCGAACTGCTCGCTGAATCGCACATCGCCCTCGGCCATGTCGCGCATGTCCTTCACGTCGCTGCGGAACATGAGCGTGCGCTCGATGCCCATGCCGAACGCGAAGCCCGAGTACTCCTCGGGGTCGATGCCGGCCGCGCGCAGCACGTTGGCGTTGACCATGCCGCATCCGCCCCACTCGATCCATCGGGCCCCGCCCTTGAAGGTCGGGTGCCAGAGGTCGAGCTCGGCGCTCGGCTCGGTGAAGGGGAAGAAGTTGGCGCGGAACCGGGTCTTGGCCTCGGGTCCGAAGAGCTGGCGCGCGACGTGGTCGAGCGTGCCCTTGAGGTGGGCCATGGTGATGCCCTTGTCGATCACGAGGCCTTCGAACTGGCTGAAGACGGGCAGATGCGTCGCGTCGTACTCGTCGGTGCGATACACGCGCCCCGGGCACACCACGTACACCGGCAGCTCGCGATCGAGCATCGAGCGCACCTGGACGGGGCTCGTGTGCGTACGCATCACCAGGTGACGGTCGACCGGGTCGACGAAGAACGTGTCCTGCATCTGGCGCGCCGGGTGGTCGACGTCGAAGTTGAGCGCGTCGAAGTTGAACCACTCGTGCTCGAGCTCGGGTCCTTCGGCGACCTCCCACCCCATGCCGACGAAGATGTCGCCGATCTGCTCCTGCAGGAGGGTGAGCGGGTGGCGCGCGCCGACCCGCGTGCGCGAGGCCACCGCGGTGATGTCGATCCGCTCGGCCTCCAGCCGCGCGACCGTCTCGGCGGCGACAATCTCGCTCTCGCGTGCGGCGAGCGCCTGCGTGACCCGGCCGCGGGCCTGGCCGACGAGCTTGCCGAACTCGGCCTTGCGGTCGTTCGGGACGTCGCGCAAGCGCGCGTTCAGACGCGCGAGGGGGGCGCCGTCGGCGGCATGCGCCGCGCGCGCATCGCGCAGGGCGGCGGAGTCGGATGCGGCGGCGATCGCGGCCAGCGCGGCATCGACGGCCGCGTTCACCGCTTCCGGGGTGATCTCGTTCTCGGGGGCGTCAGACACGGTGATCGAGTCTACCGGCGGGGGTGGACGACTCGTGGCCGCGAACCCGCCCCCGCCGCTAGTCTGACCCCGACGGTGCTCCGGTGGCGCCACGAGGGGGATCTCATGTGCACGACATTCCAGCTGCGCGCGGACGACGGGTCGGTGGGCGTGGCCCGCACGATGGAGTTCCCCGACATGCTGCACGCGGGGCTCACCGTCATCCCCCGAGGCCTCTCGCTGACCTCCGAGTCCCCCGCCGGCGACGGCGTCACGTGGACCACGCGCTTCGGTGTCGTCGGCATGGATGCGGTGGGCCGCCCGCAGTGGCTCACCGACGGCATGAACGAGGCCGGGCTCTACGCGGGCGCGCTGTACATGCCCGGCTTCGCCTCCTACGAGGAGCCCGCCGCCGATCCCTCGCAGAACCTCGCCGTCCTCGACGCCGTCACCTACGTGCTGACGACCGCGGGCTCGGTCGCGGAGGCGTTCGCGGCCCTCGGCGCCGTGACCGTGTGGGGCCCGACCAATCCCCTCATCGGCGGCGTGCCGCCGTTGCACCTCGTGCTGCACGATGCCAGCGGCGCGAGCGGGGTCGTGGAGTTCGAGGCGGGCGCCCAGCAGCACCGCGACAACCCGCTCGGCGTCGCGACGAACGCGCCCTACCTCGACTGGCACTACAGCAATGTGCGCACCTACCTGCCGAGCCTCAGCGCCGCCAATCCCGCCCCTGTCGAGATCCGCGGCGTCCGCTTCGCGCCGCTCGCGCAGGGACAGGGCTTCGTCGGCCTTCCCGGCGACTCGGGCAGCGCCGGCCGGTTCCTGCGCGCCACGGCGTACGTCATGACCCTGACCCCGGCGCCGGATGCCGCCGGCCTCGAGATGCAGTGCCTGCACGCCCTCAACAACTTCGACATCCCGGCGGGACTCATGACGGGGGTGGCCGCGACCGGCGTCGAGCAGGACGATCAGACGAAGTGGTCCTCGATCGCGAGCCTCACCGCGCGGCGGTACATCGTGCGCATCCAGACGAACCCGACGCCGTTCGTCGTGGATGTCGCCGCCACCGACTTCGACGGCAGCGAACCCCGCCAGCTCGATCTGCAGCCGGGTGGGTTCGCCGCCGTCACGGTGTGAGCGGGGCGCGCGGTCAGATGCCGGAGCCGGCGCTGCCCTGATCGTGTTTGCCGAGGCGGCGCTGCATGACGATCAGCTGCGTGTCGGTGACCTCCTGCGTCGGCTGGCCGGCTCCCGCCACCCGGCCTCCCGTGCGGGCCGACCCGCGCAGGCGCTTCTCGACCATCGTCGCGATGAGCGAGAGCAGCAGGCACAGCCCGATGTAGATCGCCGCGACGACGATCGTGGCGGGCACGATCGGCGAGTCGAGCGCGGCTTGCGAGCCGATGTAGCGGGCGTAGAAGAGGAGCTCCTCGAACGTGATGATGTAGCCGAGCGCCGTGTCCTTGAGGGTCACGACGAGCTGAGCGATGATCACCGGCATCATGGCGCGGATGGCCTGGGGCAGCAGGATCAGCCGCATCACGCCGGCCTTGCGAAGCCCCAACGCGTAGCCCGCCTCGCGCTGGCCGCGCGGAAGCGACTCGACGCCGGCGCGGAACACCTCGGCGAGCACGGAGCCGTTGTACGCGATGAGGGCGATGACGACGGCCCAGTACGGCTCCATGCGTACGCCCAGCACGGGCATGCCGTAGTAGAGCAGGAACATGAAGACGAGGACCGGGATCGCGCGGAGCACCTCGATGACCGCGGTGAACGGCCACCGCACCCAGGCGTGGTCCGACAGCCGGCCGATGGCCAGCACGAAACCGAGCACGAGCGCGCCGACGGCGGCGACGACGAACGCCGACAGCGTGGAGAGCGTCGCCTCCCCGATCTGCACCCAGACGTTCGTGTAGGTGAAAGCCGACCACTTCTCGGCGGTGAACTGGCCGGTCGCTGCGAGGCGCCAGACGAAGAAGCCGATGATGGCGGCCACGACGAGGATCGTGATCGCACCGAGGATCCGGTTGCGGCGGATCGCTCGGGGGCCGGGGAGGTCGTACAGGACGCTGCTCATCGGGCCACCCTCCAACGGTTCTCGAGACTGCGCTGCAACCACGACAGCAGCAGCACGAGGGCGACGAAGATCACGGCCACCCAAACGATGACGATGAGCTGGTTCTCACCGCGCTCGCTGAGGTAGGCGCGCACGGATCCGAGGTTGACGACCGAGAAGCCGGCCGCCACCGTCGTGTTCTTCAGCAGGGCGATGAGCACGCTCATGAGCGGCGGGATCACCGAGCGGAACGCCTGCGGCATCACGACCAGCGTCATGACCTGACCGAAGGTGAGGCCCAGCGCCCGCGCCGCCTCGGCCTGACCGACCGGCACCGTGTTGATGCCGGACCGGATGGTCTCCGCGACGTAGGTCGCGGTGTAGATGCCGAGGGCGCAGATGGCCAGCAGCAGCGGGATGGGGGCCGTCAGGCGCAGGCCGAACAGCGGCGGGAGCGCGAAGGCGAAGGCGAAGAAGACCAGCGTGAGCGGGGTGTTGCGGATCGTGTTGACGTAGAGCGTGCCCATGGCCCGCGCGACCGGGATCGGCGAGACGCGCATCGCACCGACGATCGTGCCGAGCACGAGAGCGAGCACACCGCCCGCGAAGAAGAGGATCAGTGTCCCCAGCAGCCCGTCGAGCCAGATGTCGAGATTGTTCGAGATGACGCCCACACGGGCCTCCTTCCGCGGCGAAGCGGGGGCGGCTCATGCCGCCCCCGCTTCGACTCACTGGTCGACGGAGGGCTGTTCGCCCGAGATCCCCGCCGGGGCGAGGTGGGTGTCGAACAGCGACGTCCAGACGTCACCGCCGTCGGTGAGGAGGGCGTTGATGTGGTCCTTCAGCACCGTGTCGCCCTTGGGGAGGCCGACGCCGTAGCGCTCCTCGCTGAACGGCTCACCGGCGATCTTGAGAGCGTCGGGCTCGAGCGCGACGTAGCCGGCGAGGATCGCCTCATCCGTCGTGATCGCGTCGACCTGCCCCTGCTTCAGCTGCTCGACGCACTGCGAGTAGGTGTCGTTCTCGACGGTGTCGCCGGGAGCGTACTCGTCGCGGATGCGCTGGAGCGGCGTCGAGCCCGTGACCGAGCAGACGACCTTGCCCGCGAGGTCGTCGGGGCCCGTGATCGAGTCGTCATCGGCGGCGACGAGAAGTCCCTGACCGGTGATGAAGTACGGTCCGGCGAAGTCGATCTGCTGCTTGCGCGAGTCGGTGATCGAGTAGGTGCCGACGTAGTAGTCGATGTCGCCGTTGACGATGGCCTGCTCGCGGTTCGCGGACGGGATCGTCTGGTACTCGATCTGGCTCTCGTCGAAGCCCAGCGACGCGGCGATCCACCGGGCGATGTCGACGTCGAAGCCGGTGCGCTCGCCCGAGACGGCGTCCTCGTAGCCGAGGCCGGGCTGATCGTTCTTGACGCCGATGACGACCTTGTCGCGCTCGACCATGCGGTCGTAGGTGGGGCTGCCCTCGAGCGAGACATCCGTGGCGACCTCCCAGAGCGCGTCGCCGCCCTCCTCGGTGGCGCCGCCGCCGACCGTCGGCGAACCGCTGTTGCAGGCGGTCAGTCCGAGGACGGCGACCGCTGCCAGGCCGATGCCTGCGGTGAGTCGAGTGATGCGCATTGTTCTCTCCTTGCTGTGGGGGGATTGGTGCGTGAGGGCGGAAGGCACGACCCGGGTGGGGTCAGTGCGTGATGAGCTTCGAGAGGAAGTCCTTGGCGCGATCGCTCTTGGGCGCGGTGAAGAACTCGTCGGGGGCGGCCTGTTCGACGATCTTGCCCTCGGCCATGAAGACGACCCGGTCGCCGGCCTTGCGCGCGAAGCCCATCTCGTGGGTGACGACGACCATCGTCATGCCGTCTTCGGCGAGCTCGACCATGACGTCGAGGACCTCGTTGATCATCTCGGGGTCGAGCGCGCTCGTCGGTTCGTCGAACAGCATGACCTTCGGCGTCATCGCGAGGGCACGGGCGATGGCCACGCGCTGCTGCTGGCCGCCCGAGAGCTGCGCGGGGAGCTTGTCGGCCTGGTGGCCGACGCCCACGCGGTCGAGCAGGACCTTGGCCTCGCGCACGGCGTCGGCCTTCTTCATCCCCTTGACCTTCATCGGCCCGAGGGTCACGTTCTCGAGGATCGTGAGGTGGGCGAAGAGGTTGAACGACTGGAAGACCATCCCCACGTCGGCCCGCAGGGCGGCCAGCGCCTTGCCCTCGCTCGGCAGCGTCTGCCCGTCGATCGTGATCGTGCCGCTCGTGATGCTCTCGAGCCGGTTGATCGTGCGGCACAGCGTCGACTTGCCCGACCCCGAGGGACCGATGACGACGACGACCTCGCCGCGGTTGACGGTGAGGTCGATGTCGGTGAGCGCCTGGAAATCGCCGTAGTGCTTCTGAACGTCCTCCATGACCACGAGGGGATCCCCGCGGCGCACGCTGATGTTGGACGTCGGCGGCGAGGCATCGGTGGGCGTCATTTCGACAGCCTATGAATGAGGTCCTCGTGCGTCCGTCTCTCTTGACGGATCTCTCACTGACTTCTAACGTTCGCCCCGCCATCGCGGCGGCGGCGACCCGCGTTCAGGAGACGCGCTGCGCGAACGCCGATTCGTACAGGCAGACGCTGGCGGCGGTCGCGAGGTTCAGCGACTCCGCCGACCCGTAGATCGGCAGCCGCAGCGCGGCGTCCGCCAGGGCGAGCGCCTCGTCCTCGAGCCCCCGCGCCTCGTTGCCGAAGAGCCAGGCCGTGGGCTCGGCGAGGAGTCCCGCCGACCGTGCCGCGAGCAGGTCGTCGCCCTTCACGTCGGCGGCGATGATCCGGAGACCCGCTCCGCGGAGGGCGGAGGTGGCCGCATCCAGCTCTCCCCCGCGGGTGATCGGGATGTGGAACAGCGAGCCGGTCGTGGCGCGCACGACCTTCGGGTTGTACGGGTCGACCGTGCGTCCGGTGAGGATCACGGCGTCGGCGCCGGCGGCGTCGGCCGCGCGGATGATGGTGCCGAGGTTTCCGGGGTCGCGCACCTCCTCGCAGATCGCCACGAGCCGCGGTCCGGCCGCGAGCACGTCACGCAACGACGTCGGGAACTGCCGAGCGACGGCGACGATCCCCTGCGGCGTGACGGTGTCGGCCATCGCCTCGAGCACCGACTCGGTCGTGTACTGCACCTCGATGTCGGCATCCGCCGCGGCATCGCGCAGATCGGGATGCCGCTCGAGAGCGGAGGGGGTGGCGAACAACTCGACGATCCCCTCCGGGCGGAAGGCGATCGCCTCGCGCACCGACTGGGGACCTTCGAGGAGGAAGAGTCCGGTCTCGTCCCGCGCACTGCGCTTGGCCAGCTTGGCGACGGCCCGCACTCGCGGCGATCGAGGATTCTCCAGCACGTCTCGATTCTAGAGGGGACGCACCGCGCACGACGAAGGGCGCCCTCCCTGCGGAGAGCGCCCTTCGGAACGTGAGGTCAGGCCGAGGCCTTGGCCGCGTTGACGTCGGTCGGCAGCGCCTGCTTGGCGGTGCCGACGAGCGACGCGAACGTCGCCGGCTCGTTGACCGCGAGGTCGGCGAGCATACGACGGTCGACCTGCACACCCGCGAGGCCGAGGCCCTGGATGAAGCGGTTGTACGTGATGCCGTTCTGACGGGCCGCAGCGTTGATGCGCTGGATCCACAGACGACGGAAGTCGCCCTTGCGCTTGCGACGGTCGCGGTACGCGTAGACGAGGGAGTGGGTGACCTGCTCCTTGGCCTTCCGGTACAGGCGCGAACGCTGTCCGCGGTAACCGGAGGCGCGCTCGAGGATGACGCGACGCTTCTTGTGGGCGTTTACTGCCCGCTTGACTCTAGCCATTTCTTTCCTTACCTAACGTGCGTCGGCGATCAGTGACCGAGGAGCTTCTTGGCGGCCTTCGCGTCACCCGGAGCCAGGACCTGCTCCTGGTTCAGGCGGCGGGTCCGACGGCTCGACTTGCCCTCGAGGTTGTGGCGCATTCCCGCCTGCTGCTTCATGAGCTTGCCGGTTCCGGTCAGCTTGAAGCGCTTCTTGGCACCCGAGTGGGTCTTCTGCTTCGGCATGTTCTCTTCCTTCGTTGTGCTTCCCACCGGAGCGGGAGTCGGGGGGAGCCTATTCGGCTGTGGCGACGGCGCCTTCGTCGTCCAGCGGCGCGTCCTCGGAGCCCGTCCGCGACTGGCGCGCGGCCTCCTTGTTCGCAGCGCGCTGAGCGTTCTGCTCGGCCTTCGCCTCGGACTTGTTCTTGTGCGGGGCGATGACCATGACCATGTTGCGGCCGTCGATCGTGGGGTTGGACTCCACGGTGCCCAGCTCGGCCACATCCTCCGCGAACTTGCGGAGCAGACGCACGCCCTGCTCGGGACGCGACTGCTCGCGGCCTCGGAACAGGATCATGGCCTTCACCTTGTCGCCCGCCTGGAGGAAGCCCTCGGCGCGCTTGAGCTTGGTGATGTAGTCGTGGGCCTCGATCTTCAGTCGGAAGCGGACTTCCTTGAGGATGGTGTTCGCCTGGTTGCGACGCGCTTCCTTGGCCTTCTGCGCAGCCTCGTACTTGAACTTGCCGTAATCCATGATCTTGACCACGGGCGGCTTCGAGTTCGGGGCTACCTCGACGAGATCGAGGTCGGCCTCCTGGGCCAGGCGCAGCGCCACCTCGATGCGGACGACGCCGACCTGTTCACCCGCGGGGCCCACGAGGCGGACCTCGGGAACGCGGATGCGGTCATTGGTGCGGGGATCGCTGATGCGGAACTCCTTCGTGCGGGGGACGCCACCAGGATGCGGAGCAGCCTGGGCGGAAGAAAGAACACGCCACCCGGCACGACGATTCAACGCCGGCTTTCACGCACCCGGTCGACCTCCCGGAGGAGGCGGAGTGCAATGACCCGGTAGCCTGGAACGGCAAGCGCGGGTGGGATGTGATCCTCTTTCGATCGGAGCAGACGCTCCGGTGCTCGCCCACTCTAGCAGAAAGTCGCACATGGACTCGATTCCGAACGACCAGCACATCGCCGACCCCCGTGACGACGCCGAGCGTCACCGGCGCGAGGACGATTGGGAGCGCCAGGAGGCGGCCGCATCCTCTGCCACGCGCGACATCGCCGACGTCCCCGCCGTCGAGGTCATCACGACGACCTCGGTGCACCTGCTGAGCGCGGCGGCCGTCAAGGTGGGGCTCGCCGACGACCCCGAGAACCAGCGGGACCTCGATGAGGCCCGCAAGCTCATCAACGCCCTCGCCGGCCTCATCACGGCGGCCGCGCCCGAGATCAGCGACATGCACGCCCGCTCGCTGCGCGACGGCCTGCGCTCCGTCCAGCTCGCGTTCCGCGAGGCCTCGGTCATCGCCGACCCGATCGGCAAGGGTCCGGGCGAGAAGTGGACCGGCCCCGTCACCTGACGGGCGACGCCGGCCGCCGCCTCATCCCTCGGGAGGAGTGCGGCGGAGCTTGACGGTGAGCGAGTCGACGAGCACCGCGATGCGGTCGTCGGACGCCCAGCGGCGCGCCAGCCGCTGCAGCACGGTGTCGAGTTCCGCACGGTCGAGTCCGTCGACGAGATGGAGCACGACGATCAGCTCGGGGCCGCGCAGGCGCGCCCCGGGATCGCCGGGCGCGACCGAGAGGTCGAGCACCGCCAGCTCAGCGCCGATGCTCTCCTGGAGCCCCGCGAAGACCTCGGGCGAGGTGTGCGCGGGCTCCCACTCGAGGCCCTGACCGATGGCCCAGACCGCCGGGCGGCGCAGCACGAACTCGGTGTCGGAGCCCGGGTCGATCACGATCAGGTCGGTGTCGTCGCTCGCCGCGGCCACCGCCGTCCGCGCGCCGTCCGCGGGGACGGGCCGGGCCTTCGGATCCCACCGCGACATCGCATCGACCGACGAGAACACAGGCTGCACGCGCCGCCCGTCGGGGCCGGCGACCGTGACGATCGAGAGCTCCTGTGTCTTGTCGACCGCGAGGCCGGAGGGGGCGACCCCCTCCTCGCCCTTCTCGGCGACGAGCGGGATCAGCAGTCGCGCCGTGCGGTAGGCGTCGACGACGGCCGCCGCTCCCCCATCCCCGCGATGGAACGCCGTGAGCGCGGCGAGGAGCGCCGGGTCGGCGGATCCGTCGTCGTCGGCGTGGGTGTTGGGCTGGAAGCTCCGGCCCTCCCACGGCACGCCGGCGGAGTCATGACGGCAGGAGTCGTCAGGCTCCGGCGACATCCAGTGCCTCAGCCAGGGTGAACGCACCCGCGTACAGCGCCTTGCCCACGATCGTGCCCTCGACGCCGAGGGGGACGAGCTCGCGCAGGGCCGCGATGTCGTCCAGGCTCGAGATTCCGCCCGAGGCAACGACCGGCTTCGGCGTGCGCGTGGTGACCTCGCGGAGCAGCTCGAGGTTCGGTCCCCGCAGGGTGCCGTCCTTCGTCACGTCGGTGACCACGTAGCGGCTGCAGCCGGCGTCCTCGAGACGATCGAGGACCGTCCACAGGTCGCCGCCCTCGCGGGTCCAACCGCGCGCCGCGAGCGTCGTGCCGCGCACATCCAGGCCCACCGCGACGGCGTCGCCGTAGCGGCTGATGACATCGGCCGCCCACTCGGGGTTCTCGAGTGCCGCCGTGCCGAGGTTGATGCGTGACGCACCCGACTCGAGCGCCGCGTCGAGCGACGCGTCGTCGCGGATGCCGCCGGAGAGCTCGACCTGCACACCCTTGACCTGCTTGATGACCCGGCGCATGACGGCGGCGTTGTTGCCGCGCCCGAAGGCCGCGTCGAGATCCACCAGGTGGATCCAGCGCGCGCCCTGGCGGGCCCATTCGACGGCGGCTTCGACGGGATCGCCGTAGCTCGTCTCGCTGCCGGCCTCGCCCTGCGTGAGGCGGACGGCCTTCCCGTCCGCGACATCGACCGCGGGCAGGAGGATCAGTTCGGGGGTGGACGCGAAATCGTTCATGGCTCCTCGGGCACCGGCTCGGGGAACATCCCCGGCGTAGGGCACGAGGTAAGACATTAGTCGGCCCGGAGCGTGCCGATCCAATTCGACAGCAGCCGGATCCCGGCGATGCCCGACTTCTCGGGGTGGAACTGGGTCGCGCTGAGCGGGCCGTTCTCGACCGCCGCGAGAAACGGGGTGCCGTAGGTGCACCAGGTCAGCGCAGGCGCGGGGAACGGCGCCTGCGGCTCGAGCTCCCACGTCTGGGCCCCGAAGGAGTGCACGAAGTAGAACCGCTCGTCCTCGATGCCCGCGAACAACCGCGATCCGGGATCGGGGCTGACCGTGTTCCATCCCATGTGCGGCAGGACGGGGGCGTCGAGACGGGTCACGGTGCCGGGCCACTCCCCCAGACCCGGAGCCTCGTCACCGCGTTCGACACCGGCATCGAAGAGCACCTGCATGCCGACGCAGATGCCGAGCACGGGCCGCCCGCCGGCCAGTCGCCGGCCGATCAGCTCGTCGCCGTGGCTCTCCCGCAGCGCCTCGGCCACGGCACGGAACGCGCCGACACCGGGTACCAGCAGACCGTCGGCATCCTGGATGAGGCCCCGGTCGGAGGTCAACCGCGCGTCGGCGCCCGCGGCGATGAGCGCCTTGACCGCGGAGTGCACGTTGCCCGAGCCGTAGTCGAGCACGGCCACGACGGGAGCGTCGGTCACAGAGCGCCCTTCGTGCTGGGGATGCCGTCGACGAGCGGGTCGAGCGCCTTCGCCTGCCGGAAGGCGCGCGCGAACGCCTTGAACTCCGCCTCCGCGATGTGGTGGGGGTCGCGTCCGGACAGCACGCGCACGTGTACGGTCAGCCCCGCGTGGAAGGCGATCGCCTCGAAGCAGTGACGCACGAGCGAGCCCGTGAAGTGGCCGCCGATGAGGTGGAACTCGTATCCTGCGGGCTCTCCGTCGTGCACCAGGAACGGCCGACCGCTGATGTCGACCACGGCCTGCGCGAGCGCCTCGTCCAGCGGCACGAGGGCGTCGCCGTAGCGCGAGATCCCCCGCTTGTCGCCCAGCGCCTGCCGGATGGCCTGGCCGAGCACGATCGACACATCCTCGACGGTGTGGTGGGCGTCGATGTGCGTGTCGCCGGTGGCGGTGACGGTGAGATCCGTGAGGGAGTGCTTGGCGAAGGCCGTCAGCAGGTGGTCGAAGAACGGCACGCTGGTCGAGATCGAACTCGTGCCCGTCCCGTCGAGGTCGAGCGAGAGCTCGACGGTGGACTCGCTGGTGGCGCGGCGCACCTCGGCGGTGCGGGGCGTGACGGACGGCGAACTCATGCGTGCGAGTCTATCGACGCCAGCGCCGCGAGGAACGCGGAGGTCTCGCGCTCGGTGCCGGCCGACACGCGGAGGTGACCGGGGAGCCCGACGTCACGGATGAGGACGCCCTGGTCGTACAGCGCCTGCCACACGGCGGCGGGGTTTCGGACACCGCCGAAGAGCACGAAGTTCGTCCACGAGGCGTAGGGACGGTATCCCAGCAGTGCCGTCTCGCGCGAGATGCGGTCGCGCTGGGCGACGATGTCGTCGACCATCGCGAGCATCGTCGGCGCGTGGCGGAGCGCGGCCGATGCCGCCGCCTGCGTCAGAACGCTCAAGTGATACGGGAGCCGCACCAGACGCAGCGCGTCGATGACCGCCGGGTCCGCCGCGAGGTATCCGACCCGCGCGCCCGCGAAGGCGAAGGCCTTGCTCATGGTCCGCGAGACGATGAGGCGACCGCGACCGGGCAGGAGCGACACCGCCGATCCGGCGTCGCGGGGCGCGAACTCCTGGTAGGCCTCGTCGACGACGACGATGCCGCGAGACGCCGCATAGGCCGCCTCGATCACGTCGAGAGTCAGCGGCGTGCCCGTCGGATTGTTCGGGGCGCACAGGAACACCACGTCGGGGTCCGCCGCCTCGATCTGCTCCGTCACGGAGGCGGCGCTGAGGGTGTAGTCCTCCGCGCGGTGGCCCGAGATCCACGTGCCGCCCGTCCCGCGGGTGAGCAGGGGGTACATCGAATAGGTGGGCCCGAAACCGAGCGCGGTGCGCCCCGGCCCGGCGAAGGCCTGCAGCACGTGCTGCAGGACCTCGTTGGAGCCGTTGGCGGCCCAGATCTGATCGCGCGTCAGCCCGTGTCCGAGGTAGGCGGCGAACCCTTCACGCAGAGCCGTGAACTCGCGATCCGGGTATCGGTTGACCTCGCCCAACGCCACTCGGACCGAGTCGACGATGTCGGCGGCGACCTCATCCGGCACCGGATGCGTGTTCTCGTTCACGTTGAGCGCGATCGGCAACGGGGCCTGCGGGGCACCGTAGGGGGTGAGACCGCGCAGGTCGTCACGGATCGGCAGGTCTTCGAGGCGAAGGGTCACGCGTTCCATCGTAGAACGGGACACCCCGCCTCACGGCGGAGCGGGATCAGCCCTGCGATGCGTAGGAGGCCGGGATCGAGAGCCGCTGACCCGCGTTGACCGTCGCGCCGTCGAGCGCGTTCAGCCGGATGATGTCGTCCACCACGTCGCGGGGGTCGAGGGCCGGAGCGATGTCTTCGGCGATCGACCACAGCGACTGACCCGCCAGCACGGTCACCGTCTCGAACGAGCCGGCCGGGGCGTTCGCATCACGCGACGCGAGCGCCGAACCGCCGCTGAGCACCGCGAACCCCAGAGCGGCGGCCAACGGCACGGCCACGAGGGCGGCCAGGGCACGGCGACCCCGCGCGGTGATGCGCAGGCGGGTCGTCACCGGGGTGGGTGCGAACTCGATGGTGGACATGTCGTCTCCTTCAGACGGTGAGAGATTCGCACGATTCGACCGGACTGCGGTGGGTGCTGCGAACTTCTTTTCCGAAGCTATCTTCGATTACTGTGGGTGTCAAGAGGATGAAACCCTCGCGGACTTTCGAAGACGACACGCCCAGGCGCTGGCCACGGTCGCGGTTTTCGAACGCTACGGTTTCGATACGACGAGCACACCACCGACCTCCGACATCCATCCGAGGACGGCACGAACGGAGCGATCGATGACCGCACGCGACAAGCCGCAGACGAGGCGGCGCAAGAGCCTGAGCGACAAGCAGCTCGCGATCCTCGAGGTGATCCAGCGCTCGATCGCCCAGCACGGGTACCCGCCGAGCATGCGCGAGATCGGCGACGCCGTCGGCCTCAAGTCGCTCTCGAGCGTGACCCACCAGCTCAACCAGCTCGAGCTCAGCGGCTACCTCCGCCGCGATCCCGGCAAGACGCGGGCCATGGAGGTGCTGATCGACCTTCCCGGCACCGCCGCCGAGAACCCGGCCGACAGCGCCCCGTCGGTGGGCGATGCCGCCCTGGTGCCCCTCGTCGGCAGGATCGCCGCCGGTGTCCCCATCACCGCCGAGCAGCACGTCGAGGAGATCTTCCCGCTCCCCCGCCAGCTCGTCGGCAAGGGCGATCTGTTCATGCTGAAGGTCTCGGGCGAGTCGATGATCGACGCCGCGATCTGCGACGGCGACTGGGTGGTCGTACGGTCCCAGCCCGATGCGGAGAACGGCGACATCGTCGCGGCCATGCTCGACGAGGAGGCGACCGTCAAGACCTTCCGTCGTCGGGACGGCCACGTGTGGCTGCTGCCCCGCAACTCGGCGTTCGAGCCGATCCTGGGCGATGACGCCGTGGTCCTCGGCAAGGTCGTCGCGGTGCTCCGCGCCGTCTGACCTGCCGCGCCCCGCCCCGCCGCCAGTAGGGTGTGAGCCATCAGGGTGGGGGGATCCGATGGCGACGAACGACGATGCGCGGCAGTTGCGAGAGCGCGTCGCCGCGCTCGAGGCCGAGAACGCGCGCCTGCACGGCGAGCTCGAGAGCGCCGCGCCGCCGACCGCATCCGGCGGGACGCGCGGCCGGCGCGCCGGCGCGTGGCGGACGTGGGCGTCCGCGATCTGCATCGTGCTGGCGCCCGTCCTCATCCCGGTGGCCACCGTCACCGGCTGGGCGCGCACCGAGCTCGTCAGCGAGGACGCCTTCGTCGGCACCTTCGGTCCGCTCGCCGAGGATCCCGCCGTTCAGGACCTCGTGATCGAGGCGACGACCGCGGCGATCGTGGAGACGTTGGATGTCGATGCACTGACCTCCGACCTCTTCGACGGCATCGCGAGCCTCGACCTGCCGCCCGCCGCGCAGACCGCGGTCCTCCTGCTGCGCGCCCCGGCGGCGGCGGGAGTGACGAGCCTGATCGGATCCGGCGTGGCGACCGCCGTCGAGTCGGATGCCTTCCCGCAGCTCTGGCGCACGGCCCTCGCCGCCAGTCACCGCGCCCTCACCTCCGCGGCGTCGGGTCAGTCCGACGGCGCACTCACGATCAGTGCGGACGGTGAGCTGGGCATCCAACTCGGCCCCATCATCGACGCCGTCCGGCTGCAGCTGGTCGAGAACGGCTTCACGCTGGCCGAGGCCATCCCCTCGATCGACCGCACGATCGTCCTCACCCAGTCCGATTCGCTGACCACCGTGACCACCGCCTACGCGCTCGTCGTCGCCGTGGGGTGGTGGCTGCCCTTCCTCGCTCTGGCGCTCATCGGCGCGGGTATCGCGTTCGCCCGCCGTCGCCGCATCGCTGTGCTCGGAGTGGGCGTCGGCGGGGCGATCGGCGGGTTCCTGCTCGCGATCGTCTTCGCGGTCGGCGGTACGCTCGCCGCCGCGAGCGCCCCCTCGCTCGGCATCCCCGCACCGGCCGTCGAGGCCCTGTACACCGGTGTCGTCGCCGACATGCGGGACTCCGCGATCATCCTGGGGGTCATCGGTCTCGTCGTCGCCCTGCTGGCATGGGTCCGCGGCCCCGGCCGCGGCGCCGTCGTCGTCCGCCGCGTGGGCACCGATGCCGCGGCGTCGACCCGGCGCTGGCTGGTCGCACGAGGACTGCGCACGGGGCGCACGGGGCTCTTCCTCGTGCGCTACGCCCCGGCCATCCGATTCGCGACGGCGATCCTGGCCGTGCTCACCCTCTTCGCCCTGCGTCCGGTCACGCTCGGCGCCCTCGTCGGCGTCGGCGTGGTCGCCCTCCTCGTCTGGGCGGCGACCGTTCTGCTCCAGGCCGAGGCGGCGGCGTCGCCGACGACGCGTAGCGTGGAGGCATGACCGCAACGCTCCCCTTCGGTTCCTGGCCCTCCCCCTTCTCCGCCGACGACGTCGCCGAAGGTTCGCTGCGCCTGGACGGCGCGCGCTTCGTCGGCGACGAGGTGTGGTGGGCGCAGGGGGTGCCGGAAGAGGGAGGACGCGTCGCGGTACGCCGTCGGGTGGCCGACGGCGTCGTCCACGACGTGCTCCCCGCTCCGTGGAACGCGCGCTCGCGCGTGCACGAGTACGGCGGCGGCGCGTGGACCGCGACCCCCGAGGGAACCGTCCTGTTCGTCGACGCGTCCGACCAGAGGGTTCGCCGCCTCACCCCCGGCGAGGATCCCGTCGCCTTGACGCCCGCCGACGAGGCGGTGTCGTACGGCGGACTCCGGTGGCAGGCAGGCTCCTTGCTCGCAGTGGCCGAACGGGAGGGCGCCGACCGCACCCCCGAACGCAGCATCGCCCTCATCCCGCTCGACGGGTCCGGACCGGTGACGCTCGTCGCCGGAAGCGACTTCGTGGCGCAGCCCGCGCTGTCGGCCGACGGCCGCCGGCTCGCGTGGGTCGCGTGGGATCACCCCGACATGCCGTGGGATCGCACGCGTCTGCGCGTCGCGGACATCGGTGCGGACGGTGCGTCGAACGTGCGCGATCTGACCGACGGCTCCACCGCCGCTCTCCAGCCGGAGTGGGCGGATGCGGACACGCTCCTGTACGCCGATGACCCCACCGGCCGCTGGAACCTCTACCGCCGTGACCTCACCACCGACGCCGTCGCGCCGTGCGCGCCCGCGGACGCCGACACCGGCGGTGCCCTCTGGACCCTCGGCATGCGGTGGTACACCCCGCTCGAGGACGGCCGCATCGTGGCGGTGCGTACGCACGGGGCCGACGAGCTCGTGCTCCACGACCCGCAGACCGGGGGCACGTCGCCCCTGCCGCTCGAGGCCGGATCGTCGAGCTCGGTCGAGGACGCGGCGGGCTCGCGTGTCCTCGTCGTGACGGCCTCCGCGGCGCACCCGCTCGGCCTCTGGCTGATCGACGCCGACGGAGCCGACGCCCCGGTCCGCATCGTCGGCGACGACCTCTCCGACGTCGCGGCGTGGCTCCCGCGGCCGCGCGCGGTGTCGGTGGACGGCCCGCACGGCGAGGTGCACGCGTTCGCGTACCCGCCCGCCTCACCCGACGCCCGGGGCCTCGACGAGGAGCTCCCCCCGTACCTGGTGTGGGTGCACGGCGGTCCGACCGCGCACGTCGGGCCCGCCGCATCCCGCAAGGTCGCCTACTTCACGAGCCGCGGGATCGGCGTCCTCGACGTCAACTACGGGGGCTCGACGGGCTACGGCCGGGCCTACCGCGAGCGGCTGCGCGGACAATGGGGCGTCGTGGATGTCGACGACGTGGTCGCCGCCGCGCACGGCATCGCCGGCGCGGGGCTCGCAGACCCCGCGCGTCTGGCCATCGAGGGCGGATCGGCGGGCGGCTGGACGGTGCTGGCCGCCCTCGTGGGCAGCGATGTCTTCTCGGCGGGCGTGTCGCGCTACGGCGTCGGCGACGCCCGCGCGCTGGCCGCCGACACGCACGACTTCGAGGCTCGCTACCTCGACGGTCTCATCGGGCCGCTCCCGGAGGCCGAGGCGCTCTACATCGAACGCTCCCCCCTCAGCCACCCCGAGGGCTTCCGCGCCCCGCTCCTGATCCTGCAGGGCGCCGACGACCGGGTGGTCCCTCCCTCGCAGGCCGAGGCCATCCGCGCGGCGCTGCGCGAGGGCGGCGTCCCCCACGCGTACGTCCTCTACGAGGGCGAGGGGCACGGCTTCCGCCGCCGCGAGACGACGGTGCACGCTCTCGAGAGCGAGCTCGCCTTCCTGGGCGAGGTGTTCGGATTCCGCTCCGATGCTCCCTCGCTGCCGTTCGACGTGGGGATGCTGTCGACGACGACGACCGAGGGCGGACCCCAGCTCGTGATCGCCCCGGGTCCGCTCCCCGCGCATGCGGCCCGCGACCTCTCCGTCGCGGTGTCGCGCGAGCCGGAGCGCCCGCTGTTCGCGCGCACGGACGATCCCGCCTGGGTGCCGCTGCTCGGCGCGGCAGGATTCACGCCGGTCGAGGGCGACGACGAGCTGTTCGTGCTCGCGCCGACCCTCGACGGCGAGTGAGCGGGCCTCAGCGCACGAAGGGGGCGAGCCGCCCCGCCAGCGCTTCGCCCACGCGGGCGTGGAGAGCGGTGCCGCCCTCCACGTGCTCCTCGGCGAGGATCATGCCGTGCTCGTGGACGGCCGAGACGAGATCGCCGCGGTCGTAGGGCACCAGCGCGTGCAGTTCGATGGCGGGAAGCGGCAGAGCGTCCTCGACGACCGCACGGAGCACCGCGATCCCCTCGCCCGTGCGCGAGGAGACGAAGACCGCACTCGGCTCGAGTCCCCGCAGCAGCAGCCGCGTGTCGTCGTCGATGAGGTCGGCCTTGTTGAACACGACGATCTCACGCGTGTCGCGTGCGCCGACGTCGCCGATGACATCCCGCACGGTCGCGAGCTGCGCGGCCGGGTCCGGGTGCGAGCCGTCGACGACGTGCACGATGACGTCGGCACCGCCGACCTCCTCGAGCGTCGACCGGAAGGCCTCGACGAGCTGGTGCGGAAGGTTGCTGACGAACCCGACGGTGTCGGTGAGGGTGTAGATCCGCCCGTCCTCCGTCTGCGAGCGACGGACGGTCGCATCGAGCGTGGCGAACAGGGCGTTCTCGACCAGCACGCCGGCGCCGGTCAGCCGGTTCAGCAGACTCGACTTTCCCGCGTTCGTGTAGCCCGTGATCGCGACGGCGGGGATCGTGTTGCGCTTGCGCTCGGCGCGCTTGGCGTCCCGCGCGGGGGCGAAGTCGCGGATCTGACGGCGCAGCAGCGCCATCCGGGTGCGGATGCGGCGACGGTCGAGCTCGATCTTGGTCTCACCCGGTCCGCGCGAGCCCATGCCCGCACCGCCCGCGCCGACCTGTCCACCGGCCTGGCGGCTCATGGAGTCACCCCAGCCGCGCAGACGCGGCAGCAGGTACTCGAGCTGCGCGAGTTCGACCTGCGCCTTGCCCTCACGGCTCTTCGCGTGCTGGCTGAAGATGTCGAGGATCACGGTCGTCCGGTCGATGACCTTCACCTTGACCACGTCTTCGAGGGCACGCCGCTGGCTGGGTGCCAGCTCGGTGTCGGCGATGACGGTGTCGGCGCCGACGGCCGCGACGATACCGCGCAGCTCCTCGGCCTTGCCGCGACCGACGTACGTGGCGGGGTCGGGATGGGGGCGCCGCTGCAGCACGCCGTCGAGCACGACGGCGCCGGCGGTCTCGGAGAGCGCGGCCAGCTCCCGCAGCGAGTTCTCGGCGTCCTCCTGCGATCCCTGCGGGTGCACGCCGACCAGCACCACGTTCTCGAGCCGCAGCTGCCGGTACTCGACCTCGGTGACGTCCTGGAGCTCGGTCGAGAGCCCCGCGACGCGCCGGAGCGCCGCACGTTCCTCGCGATCCCACTGCTCGCCGTCGGTGTCGCCACCGAGTGCGGTCGCGGTGTCCTGGAGCGCCTGCGCCGACCCGAGTCCGCCCGATCTCACCCGGGCTCGCGCATCGGCGCGTGAGAGCACTCGATCGACATCGTCGATCTGGGTTTCGTCGGTGGTCTGGGGGGTGTCCGTCATATCGTCCTTCCGGGGCGTGTCGACGCCCGCTCACTCTAGTCTCCCGCGTGCGCGGGTCGACCGGGTACGCTCGTGGCATGGGGAGTGACCACTACTTCACCGCGTCACCCGCCAGTCCCGAGAACCTCCGCACCATTTCGGTGTCCCTGGCCGGTCGCGACATCGAGGTCGTGACCGCAGGCGGAGTGTTCAGCCCGGACCGGCTCGACGCGGGGACCGCCGTTCTGCTGTCGAACACACCGCCGCCGCCACCGGGGGGCCACTTTCTGGACCTCGGTTGCGGATGGGGACCGATCTCGCTCACGCTCGGCCTCACCTCGCCCCACGCCACCGTGTGGGCGGTCGACGTGAACGAGCGTGCGCTGGATCTCGTGCGCCGGAACGCGGAGAAACTCGGCCTCACCAATGTCAACGCCGTCACGCCCGATGGTGTTCCCTCGGACATCGCGTTCCGCACCATCCGCTCGAACCCGCCGATCCGTGTGGGCAAGAACGAGCTGCACGGGATGCTCGATCGCTGGCTGCCGCGCCTGGACGAACGCTCCGACGCCTGGCTGGTCGTCGCCCGCAATCTCGGCTCCGACTCGCTGCAGCGATGGCTGGGCGCCTCGTTGCCGGAGCGCTTCAGCGTGCACCGGACCGCGACGGCACGGGGATTCCGCGTCCTGCGGGTGCGTCGGCACGGGGCCACGGGCGCCACGTCGCCGATCGTCCTTCCGTGACGCGCTACGCTCGCACCATACGTTGATGGGCTGAGGGCGCGATCCGGGCGGGGGACGCGCCGAACGGAGTCCGTCATGCCCGCTTCCTCCACCCCCGGGATCGCCGCGTACCGTGCGCTTCCGCGCCGCGCCGGCTGGGGTTACCTGTTCGCCGCCGGCTTCGGTCGCCTGCCGCTGTCGATGGTGCCGCTGGCGGTGCTCACCCTGGCGACGTCCGCGAGCGGCTCGATCGCCGTCGGCGGCTTCGCGGCGGCGGCAGCGGCGATCGGCGAGGCCGTCGGGGCACCCGCATCCGGCGCGCTGGCTGACCGATTCGGTCAGCGCACGGTGCTGCTGGTCGGCGTCGTGCTCCACGTGTCGCTCCTGGTGACCCTCACGATCGGCGCCGGGTCCTTCCCGGACGCGGCCACCGTCGCCCTCGCCGGTCTCGTGGGGCTCTCGCTCCCCCAGGTCGGCGCGTTCTCGCGCTCGCGCTGGCTGGTGATCGCCCCCGACGACGTTCCCGCCGCGTTCGCGTTCGAGGGGGTCATGGACGAGATCGCCTACATCTTCGGCCCCGCACTCGTGGGCATCGTCGCGGCGTTCGTCTCCCCACAGGCCGCGACGCTGCTGGCGGGAGCGCTCGTCGCGGTGTTCGCCACCCAGTTCGCCGTTCACCCCTCGCACCGCCGGGTGCCGCGAGCGTCGCAGCGCGAGGTGGAACCGCCCACCCCCGCACGCAACCGCACGCTCATCGTCGTGGCGCTGGGCGGCATGCTCGCGATGGGGATCTTCTTCGGCGCCAGCCAGACGGGCCTGACCGCCGTCGCGGAGGCGGCCGGCATCCCGGATGCGGGCGCGCTGCTCTACGCGGTGATGGCGGTGGGCTCGGCCGCCACGACCCTCTCGATGGTGCTCGTGCCCGAGCGGATCGGCACCTGGACCCGCTGGTCGACGGCGGCGGTCGGAATGGCCGCGGGGGCGACGCTCATGCTGCTCGCGCCGGGCCTGGTCTGGGTCGTGATCGCCGCCCTCCTGGCCGGCGCGTTCCAGGGCCCGCTGCTCCTGACGATCTTCCGTGTCGTCGGGGACGCCGCTCCCGGTCGCCGCGCCGGCATCCTGCTCACACTCACGACGAGCGGGATCGTGCTGGGCATCGCGCTGGGCTCGGCCGTCTCGGGTGCACTGGCGGAGTCGTTCGGCGCGGTCGGCGGGCTCGCTCCGGTGCTCGGAGCGACGCTGCTCCTGCTCGCCATAGGGCTGACGGGTGCGGCGCGGTCGCGCCTGTCACGGGCGGGCGGTCGCTCAGGCGAGCGTGACCTCGCCGTGGAACACGAGTGAGGCCGGGCCCGACAGCAGAACGTGGCCCTCGGCCATCCGGACGCCCAGGGTTCCCCCCGGGACGTCGACGATCCACGCGTCGGGGGCGGCAGGACCGGCCCAGTGCCGCACGGCCAGAGCCGCGGCCGCGACACCCGTGCCGCAGCTGAGTGTCTCTCCCACTCCGCGCTCGAAGACGCGCATCCGGATGGCCCCGACGCCTCCCTGCACGAGCGGATCGCTCGGCACCACGAACTCGATGTTCGCGCCGGCGGGCGGCGCGGGATCGAGGAACGGGATGTGCGTCAGATCGAGAGCGTCGAGCTCGGCCTCCGACGACAGCGCGACGACCACGTGGGGGTTGCCGACGTCGATGCCCTGGCCGGGGCGGGGCACGTCGAGTCCACGGGCGCGCACCAGCACGTCGCCGTCCTCGATCACCCACGCCCCCAGGTCGACCTCGAAGCCGCGGTCGCTGCGGGTCACGGTCTTGACGCCCGCGCGGGTCCCGATCCGGAGCTCCTCGTCGAGGCTCGCCCAGCCGTTGTCGGCGAGGTAGCGGGCGAAGACGCGGATGCCGTTGCCGCACATCTCCGCCGCCGATCCGTCGGCGTTGCGGTAGTCCATGAACCACTCCGCGCCCGCGATGTGCGCCTCGCGCCCCTCCGGGATGGCCTCCGAGCGCACCACACGCAGCATGCCGTCGCCGCCGATGCCGAAGCGCCGATCGCAGAGCGCCGCGATCTGGTCGTCCGTGAGATCGAGCGCGCCGTCGGCGTCGGGGATGATCACGAAGTCGTTTCCCGTCCCGTGGCCTTTGCTGAACGAGAGGGTCTGCGACATGCCTCCCAGTCTACGGTCGGCCTCCGCGGGTGCGTTCAGTCGGCGATCAGGCGCTTCCCGGTGTTCCAGGTCTCGAAGCGCTCGTAGCCGAGAGCCTCGTAGAACCCGCGGGCGCCGGCGTTGTCGGGGCGCACCATCAGCTGCACCTTGGGGCACCCCATCGCCAGCAGCAGCCGCTCGGCCTCGGCGACCAGCGCCCGGCCGATCCCCTCACCCGTTCGCGCCGGGTCGACCGCGAGGTAGTAGAGCCAGCCGCGGTGCCCGTCGTAGCCCGCCATGACGGTACCGATGATCTCCCCCGCATGCACCGCGACGAGGAAGAGCTCGGGCTGCACCGACAGCTTCCGCTCGATGTCGCGGTGCGGGTCGTTCCAGGGGCGTGTCAGTCCCGCGGCGTGCCAGAGGGCGACCACCGCATCCGTCTCGGCCGCACGGAACGCACGGATCTCCCACGTCACGATGCGCCGAGCCACGCGCGCGGGTCACCGCCGTGCTGGACGGGGCGCGCACCGGGGTACCGGCGGAACCACGACACCTGGCGCCGGGCGTAGCGGCGTGTCAGCGCCTGCGTCTGGGCGATCGCGTCCTGCTGCGTCAGGTCGCCGTCGAGCTGGGCCAGCGCCTGCGCGTACCCGATCGCCCGCCGCGCGGTCACGCCACGATCGAGCCCGTGCGCGCGCAACACCGAGACCTCGTCGAGCAGGCCGTCCTGCCACATCCCCTCGACGCGCCGATCGAGCCGCGGGACGAGGACGTCGCGGTCGACGTGGGCGACCAGCAGCTGCGTCCCCTCGCGCCAGAGACGAGGCGCCTCCGGCAGCGCGGCGCCGTGCGTCGCGCCCCCCTGAGCGAGGATCTCGAGCGCGCGGACGATGCGCCGGCCGTTCTGCGGGTCGATGCGCTCCGCCGTGGCGGGGTCGAGGGCGCGCAGCCGGGTGAACAGCGCACCCGGCCCGTCCGCCACGAGCTCGGCTTCGAGGCCGGCTCGAAGCGCCGCATCCCTCGGCGGGAAGCGGAAGTCGTAGACGATGCTCGAGACGTAGAGACCGGAGCCGCCGACGAGGATCGCGTCCAGGCCGCGTCCGAGGATGTCGTCGATGACGGCGCGTGCCGCGGGCTGGTACTGCGCGACGGCGGCCTCATCCGTGACGTCGAGCACGTCGAACATGTGGTGCGGGATGCCCCGCCGCTCGGATGCCGGCAGCTTCGCCGTGCCGATGTCCATGCCGCGGTACAGCTGCATGGCATCCGCGTTGACGATCTCGGCGCCTCGGCCGGCGGCGGCGAGCGCCTCTGCGAGCGCGAGCGACAGCGCGGTCTTGCCGGTTCCCGTCGCCCCGGCGATGACCCGCAGCCGGGGACTCCCGGTCATCGCGCGGGGCGCAGCGACGGCAGGCCGAGCGAGACGGCCGCGGGCGCGCCGCCACCGGGCGCGGGGACGCCGCACGACTCGGCGAGCGAGCGGTCCCAGGCATCCCCCGAGCGGGTGCGGCGGATGCGCAGCGGCGCCCCGTCGGGGGCGTCCGCGAGGAGGTGGAACGGGGCCGCGTGCGTCACGGTCACGGTCACGACGTCGCCCGGACGCGGCACCGGCGACCCGTCGGGGACCTCGAAGTGCACGAGACGGTTGTCTTCCGCGCGTCCCGTGAGCCGATGCGTCTCGCTGGCCTTCTTGCCCTCCGCGGCGGAGACGAGCACGTGCAGCTCGGTGCCGACCTGCTTCTGGTTCTCCTCCAGC
This sequence comes from Microbacterium sp. NPDC089189, assembly GCF_040685095.1. Classification (NCBI taxonomy): domain Bacteria; kingdom Bacillati; phylum Actinomycetota; class Actinomycetes; order Micrococcales; family Microbacteriaceae; genus Microbacterium; species Microbacterium sp. NPDC089189. The sequence goes on along the minus strand of NZ_JBFBHG010000018.1, from coordinate 38,733 downwards.
GAGATGCGGTCCTGCAGGGCCATGAGGCGCTCGTAGCGCTCCTGGACGACGGCCTTGGGCACCTGGTCCGGCATGGTGGCCGCGGGAGTCCCCTCGCGGATCGAGTACTGGAAGGTGAAGGCGCTCGCGAAACGCGCCTGCTCGACGACCCGCATGGTCTCGAGGAAGTCCTCCTCGGTCTCACCCGGGAATCCCACGATGATGTCGGTCGAGATGGCGGCGTTCGGGATGCGGGCCCGGACCCGGTCGATGATGCCGAGGAACTTCTCGGACCGGTACGACCGGCGCATCGCCTTGAGGATGCGGTCGCTGCCGGACTGCAGCGGCATGTGCAGCTGCGGCATGACGGCGGGGGTCTCGGCCATCGCGTCGATCACATCGTCGGTGAACGCGGCCGGATGCGGGCTCGTGAAGCGGATGCGCTCGAGCCCCTCGATCTCGCCCGCGGCGCGCAGCAGCTTGCCGAACGCGTGGCGGTCGCCGAACTCGACGCCGTAGGAGTTCACGTTCTGCCCGAGCAGCGTGACCTCCATCGCGCCGTCGTCGACCAGCAGGCGGATCTCGCTGAGGATCTCGCCCGGGCGGCGATCCTTCTCCTTGCCGCGAAGGCTCGGCACGATGCAGAAGGTGCAGGTGTTGTTGCAGCCGACCGAGATCGACACCCACCCGCTGTAGACGCTGTCGCGCTTGGTCGGGAGCGTCGACGGGAAGACGTCGAGGGACTCGAGGATCTCGAGTTCGGCCTCCTCGTTGTGGCGTGCGCGTTCGAGGAGGCTCGGCAGCGACCCCATGTTGTGGGTGCCGAAGACCACGTCGACCCAGGGCGCCTTCTCGAGGACCGCCTGCTTTTCCATCTGCGCGAGGCATCCCCCGACGGCGATCTGCATACCCTCGTGCGCGCTCTTGCGGCTCTTGAGGTGGCCGAGCGTGCCGTAGAGCTTTCCCGAGGCGTTGTCGCGCACGGCGCACGTGTTGATGACGATGACGTCGGCCTCGTCGCCCGCGTCCGCGGCGATGTAGCCGGCGCTCTCGAGCGAGCCGGAGAGCCGCTCCGAGTCGTGGACGTTCATCTGGCATCCGAAGGTGCGCACCTCGTAGGTGCGGACGCGGCCGTCGGCGGCGCGCGCGGCCGGCGACGCCGCGATCAGAGTGGGGGCGCTCGAGGGGGTCGTCATGATGGCCCCATTCTACGTTCGACGGGCCGCGGAGGGATGAGGCGTGCCCCGGGCCCCCGACCTCACGGAGCGGTGACCGGACCGGCGGAGGCGGTGGCGCCGCCTATCCGTCTTCGAAGCGCGGCATGCGGCGCGGACGGGACGGATCGAACCTCGAGGCCCCGGCGTGCTGCTCGGCGAGGGCGACCCGCGCTGCGCTCATGGCGACGCCCGAGGGATACCCGCGGCGCACGAGCTGCCCCACCAGCCGCCGGAGAGACGCGTCCGCGTCCCGGCCTCCCACCGCGCCGGCTTTGCGACGCGCGTACTCGAGAGCGCGGTCCATATCGTCGTCCGGAATCGCCTCCAGCGCGACATCGGCGACCTCACGCGGGACGCCCCGACGGGAGAGCGATTGCGCGATCGCCGCTCTGCCCTCGTGACGACGCTCGATCCCCGCGTGCACGAGCTGCTCGGCCAGGGTGGCGTCGTCGAGGTAGCGCAACCGCAGGAACTCCTCGATGACCCCCTCGGCGAGATCCTCGCGGAGGTCCTGCCTCAGGAGCAGCGTGCGAGCCTCGCGGACCGAGAGCGAGCGCCCGCGCAGACGCCGCAACAGCAGCTGCGACGCCTGCGCCACCGCCTCGTCCGGCGCGATCGCCGGTGGCTCCTCGTCGTCGGCGGTGTCGACGACCGGCACGAGACGCCGGACACGCGCGACGCCACCGGCCCCGGCGGAACCGACCGTCACGTCGGCATCGGCATCGGCATCGGCATCGGCATCGGCATCGAGGATGTCGTCGTCGCTGTCCGCCGCGTCGGCATGCGCCTCGGCGGCGCGCGCCCAGCCGGCGGCATCCGTTCCCGGTGTCGCCCATCGAGCATCGGTATCGGTGCCATCCTCCGCGTCGCCGCCGACGGTCACGGCCTCCCCGTCCGTCACGGTGGAGGGAGCCGCGGGCGCCTTCCGTCCGAACAGGGGGATCACGGGGGCGAGACCATCGGACTCGCCCCCGTTGTCACGGGAACTCATGCCGGTCGGCGCTTGGCCAGCTCGTCTTCTGCCACGGCCTCGCCCTTGGGCACGCCGATGCCGAGCTTGGTCTTGATCTTCTGCTCGATGTCGGCGGCGACGTCCGGGTTGCTCAGCAGGAAGTTGCGCGCGTTCTCCTTGCCCTGCCCGAGCTGCTCGCCGTCGTACGTGTACCACGCACCCGACTTCTTGATGATCGTGTGCTCGACGCCGAAGTCGATCAGGCTGCCCTCGCGCGAGATGCCGACGCCGTAGAGGATGTCGAACTCCGCCTGCTTGAACGGGGGCGCCATCTTGTTCTTGACGACCTTGACGCGGGTGCGGTTACCCACGGCCTCCGTGCCGTCCTTGAGCGTCTCGATACGACGGATGTCGAGTCGGACGGACGCGTAGAACTTCAGCGCCTTACCACCGGCGGTGGTCTCGGGCGATCCGAAGAAGACGCCGATCTTCTCGCGGAGCTGGTTGATGAAGATCATCGTGGTGTTGGTCTGGTTCAGACCACCCGTGAGCTTTCGCAGCGCCTGCGACATGAGGCGCGCCTGCAGACCCACGTGCGTGTCACCCATCTCGCCCTCGATCTCGGCCTTCGGCACGAGAGCGGCGACGGAGTCGATGACGACCAGGTCGATCGCGCCCGAACGCACCAGCATGTCGGCGATCTCGAGCGCCTGCTCACCCGTGTCGGGCTGGGAGACCAGGAGCTGGTCGATGTCGACGCCCAGCTTCTGCGCGTAATCGGGGTCGAGGGCGTGCTCCGCATCGATGAACGCGGCGATGCCGCCGGCACGCTGCACGTTGGCGATCGCGTGCAGCGTCAGCGTGGTCTTACCCGAGGACTCCGGGCCGTAGATCTCGATGATGCGACCGCGGGGCAGTCCGCCCACGCCGAGAGCGACATCGAGGGCGATCGACCCCGTGGGGATGATCTCGACGGGAGCGCGGTCGTCGCTGCCCAGTCGCATGACCGAGCCCTTTCCGAACTGCCGGTCGATCTGGGCGAGAGCCGATTCGAGGGCTTTCTCGCGGTCTGCGGGTGAAGGCATGGTGTCTCCTGATGCTCGCTGTCGGGTGCCTGTAGGCTGTCGCGCCACGACCGAAGAGCCGTGGACAACGACAAGGCATGGTGTCGTCGTGACGTTGACCACGCTACGAGGGGGGTCCGACATCGCGTCGGGCACACCCTCATCCGTGCACAAACGTCTCAACGAGACCATCTGTGCAGGAGACTACGCGTCTATCGAACGAATCTTCGACGACACGCCGACATCAGGAACGCGGTTCGAGGCGCCCTGCACCGTGACGGCGCGGAACCGGGACATCCGTCTCCTCGCAGAGCGCGAGCCAGACCTGGCGCACCGGAACTCCCGCCGACAGGGCTTGAGCGGCCGTGCGGTCCCCGCACGCGGAGAGCACGAGGTCCGAGGTCAGGTAGGCACCCCGGGCACCGAACTCATCCGAGACGGCGCGATCGAATTCGCTTCGACGCATTCAGCGCAGCGACAGCTCGGGCGACGCCATGGCGACGAGCTCGTCCGGAACGACGTCGGGGAACGATGTCATTCCCTCGAGCACCGAGAGACGATCGGAGACTTCGCGCATGATCGTGGAGATCGGCACATCGAGCGCTTCGGCCACCGAGGCGAGGATCTCGCTCGAGGCCTCCTTCTGCCCGCGCTCCACTTCGCTCAAATAGCCCAGCGCAACGCTCGCACGGCTCGCGACCTGACGCAGTGTCCGGCCCTTCTGCTGCCGGAGCTCGCGAAGGACCTCACCGATCTCGTGACGTACCAGGATCATCTCGGGCCCTCCTCCTGTCACTCCGGTGCTGTTCCGGGTGCATAACGGTACAACATCACCTGAGGCCAATCTAATCCCGGCCGCTGGACAGCGGGTGGGAATCGTGCAATGTAACACCTGGGAAACACAGGTCTCAGAGCGCCTCGAGCACCATCCGCAGAGCGCGGCGCACGCTCTGCTCGCGGATCGACGCACGATCGCCCGCGAGCTGCAGCAGCTCGACCCGGGTGCCGAGCGGTGTGGAGACCCCGATGTAGACCGTGCCGACGGGCTGGCCGTCCGGCGATTCCGGGCCGGCGATGCCCGTGGTGGCGACCCCGACATCCACGCGCTGCCCGTCCGCTGCCGCCGCGTCGCGCACCCCGTCGGCCATCTGACGCGCCACCTTCGCCTGCACGGCGCCGCCCAGCTCGAGGACGAGCGCGTCGACGCCGAGGAGGCGCTGCTTGAGGTCGGTCGCGTAGGCGACGATGCCTCCGCGCACGACGGCGGATGCTCCGGGAACACCGACGAGTTCACCGCAGAGGGCGCCGCCCGTCAACGACTCGGCGACCGCGATGGTCCAGCCGAGGTCCGTCAGGCGTTCGACGATGCGCTCGGCGTCCGTGCGTCGACCATCGACGATGGAGGTCGCCTCGTCCACGGGTGACTCGGCGAAACGACCGTCATCGGACACCCCCGACCTCCTCGGTCGTCCGTCCGCGCCGACCGCGGATCTCGCTCACGATGTAATCGATGCCGCTCGCGATCGTGAGGACCACGGCGACGGTCATCGTGATCGTGTTCACGACATCGATCCACTCGCCGACGATCGGCGCCAACGGCATCAGGGCGAGCGACAGCGCGACCGCCTGCGCCACCGTCTTGAGCTTGCCCATCCACGCGGCTGCCAGGACGTGATCGCTCACCACGGCGAACCGGTAGATCGTGATGCCGACCTCGCGCACGAGCACGACGATCGTGATCCACCATGGCAGTTCCCACAGGATCGACAGCCCCACGAACGCACACCCGGTCAGCGCCTTGTCGGCGATCGGATCGAGCAGCTTGCCGAGATCGGTGACGATCTCGTAGCGGCGGGCGAGATAGCCGTCGATGCCGTCCGTGGCGATCGCGACGATGAACAGCGCCGCCGCCCACCACCGCAGCGCTCCCCCGTCGCCGCCGTCGGCGAGCAGGAGCCACAGGAACACCGGCGCGCACAGGATGCGCACGATCGTGATCGCGTTGGGGAGCTGACGAGGTACGGTCACGATCCGAGCCTAGCGAAGAGACCCGCCCGATCAGTCCCGACCGGTGAGGCCCCAGGCGTCCTCGGACTCATCGCTCTCGCCCTCGACGACCTCGAGCCCTTCGAACTGCGCCGCCACGGCATCCGGTCCGTACGGATCGGCCGCCCCGGCGGCCGCGGGCGGGTCGTCGCCGCGCAACCGTGCCAGGACGTCGGGCAGCTGCTCGGCGGTGACCATGACGTCGCGGGCCTTCGACCCCTCGGAGGGGCCGACGATCTCGCGCGACTCGAGCAGATCCATGAGCCGACCGGCCTTCGCGAAGCCGACGCGGAGCTTTCGCTGCAGCATGGAGGTCGATCCGAACTGCGTCGAGACGACGAGCTCGGCAGCGGCCAGCAGGAGCTCCAGGTCGTCGCCGATGTCGGCGTCGATCTCTTTCTTCTCCGCGACGGCGGCCACATCCGACCGGTACTCGGGTCGCGCCTGGCCCGTGACGTGCTGGACGACCTTCTCGATCTCGTCCTCGCTGACCCAGGCGCCCTGCACGCGGATCGCCTTGGACGCCCCCATGGGCAGGAAGAGTCCGTCGCCCTGGCCGATCAGACGATCGGCCCCGGGCTGATCCAGGATCACGCGGGAGTCGGTGACGCTCGTCACCGCGAACGCGAGACGCGACGGCACGTTGGCCTTGATGAGACCCGTGACGACGTCGACGCTGGGTCGCTGCGTCGCGAGCACGAGGTGGATGCCGCTGGCGCGCGCGAGCTGCGTGATGCGCACGATCGAGTCCTCGACGTCGCGCGGCGCGACCATCATCAGGTCGGCCAGCTCGTCGACCACGACCAGGAGGTACGGGTAGGGCTTCAGCACCCGCTCGCTGCCGGAGGGAAGCTGGATCTGCCCGGCGACGACGGCCTTGTTGAAGTCGTCGATGTGACGGAAGCCGAACGACGCCAGGTCGTCGTAGCGCATGTCCATCTCCTTCACGACCCACTGCAGCGCCTCGGCAGCCTTCTTGGGGTTCGTGATGATGGGCGTGATCAGGTGCGGCACACCGGCGTACGAGGTCAGCTCGACGCGCTTCGGGTCGATGAGCACCATGCGCACCTCGGAGGGCTTGGCCCGCATCAGCAACGAGGTGATCATCGAGTTGACGAAGCTCGACTTACCCGAGCCGGTGGAACCCGCGACGAGCAGGTGGGGCATCTTCGCCAGGTTCGCGACGACGAAACCACCGCCGACGTCCTTGCCCACCCCGATCGTCATGGGGTGCGTGGACTGCTGAGCCGGCGTGGAGCGCAGGATGTCGCCGAGCGTGACGATCTCGCGGTCGGTGTTGGGGATCTCGACGCCGATCGCGCTCTTGCCGGGGATCGGCGCGAGGATGCGCACCTCGTTGGAGGCGACGGCATACGCGATGTTGTTCGTGAGCGCGGTGATGCGCTCGACCTTCACGCCGTGGCCGACCTCGACCTCGTACTGCGTGACGGTCGGGCCCCGCGAGAAGCCGGTGACCTTGGCATCGATCTTGAACTGCTCGAACACGCCCATGATGGCGCGGACGATGACGTCGTTCGCCTCGGAGCGCTCCTTGGGCGCCGAGCCCGCGGCGAGGGCCGTGAGGGTCGGCAGGGCGTAGGCCGCGGCGGGCGGCACGCGGTCGCCGCTGCCCCCGAACCCTTCGATGTCGGGGAGCGTGGGCTGGGGGCCGGAGTCTCCATCGTCCTGCAGGTCGGATCCGGCGCGGCTGGCCGCGACAGCGCGCTCGGCGGCGGCGATGACCGAGGGGTCGATCACTTCGGTGAGCGCGTCCGGGGAGGGACGGGGCGGCAGAACGGGCGGCGCGGTCTCGATGGCCTGCTCGAACCCGCCCCGCGGCGGGGTGGAGTCGAACAGCAGCTCGGTGAGATCCTGCGAACCGGGCCCGTCGTCGGGGTCCTGTTCCCGCCCGGTCTTGTTACGACGCCACCAGGGCATGGCCTCGGTCGCGTCGTCGTCGGCCGCGGCCGCCGTGGTGGCGGCGGCACGCTCTTCGGGCGTCCGGCGCTCGGCGCCGAACATCCACGCGTAGAGGTCGCCGAGACGCGTGCCGATGCGATTGGGCGGGGTCTTGGTGAGGATCAGGACGCTCAGCACGGCGATGAGGCCGAGCAGGATGCCGGCGCCCACTTCGCTGAGCAGGAGCGCGAGCGGCTCCCCCACCATCCAGCCGAACAGCCCGCCGGCCGTGCTGAGCGACGGGAGACCCTCGGACGGCTGCGGCCGCCCGCCGAGCACATGGCAGAAACCGGTGATCGTCAGGACGAAGAGAGCGAACCCGATGCCGATGCGCCCGTTGTCGTGCACCGACGAGGGATGCCGGAACAGCCATCCCGCGAGGAGGATGAGCAGCACCGGCAGCACGAACGCGGTGCGGCCGACGAGACCGCCGATGCTGTACGCGCTGATGTTCGCCGAGACGTCGGTGCCGATGAAGAACCACTCGATGACCGTGCCGGCGATCGCCAGCAGGACGATCAGGAACGGGAAGCCGTCGCGACGCTGGTCCTTCTCGAGGTTCTCGGGCCCGAACGCGCGGAAGAGCCCGCCGGTCAGATGGGCCAGCCCGAGCCACGCGCGGGCCACGAGCGGCGGCTTGTCGGCCTCGCCCACGTAGCCCTTCGGGGCGGGAGCGGGCTTCCGGGCGCGCGACGTCGTGCTGCCCTTCGCGGGGGCACGACCTGGAGAGGCGGAACTGCGAGCCATGCCCTCACGCTAGGCGCGACCCCCGACAATGCCCGGGAGCCACGCGGCGACGACGACGAAGCTCCCCGGTCGGAACACCGACCGGGGAGCTTCGCGGAGAAGATCAGGCCTCGATGACCAGCGGGACGATCATCGGGCGGCGACGCAGCCGCTGGTTGACCCAACGGCCGATCGTGCGCCGCACGACCTGCGAGAGCGCATGCGTGTCGCGCACGCCGGAGCCGGCGGCCTCCGCCAGCGCGGCGGCGATCTTGGGCTTGACGTCGTCGAAGACGGCATCGGCTTCCGCGAAGCCGCGCGCGTGGATCTCGGGCCCGGTGATGATGCGGCCCGTCGCGGCATCCACCACGACGATCACCGAGATGAAGCCCTCTTCGCCGAGGATCCGGCGGTCCTTGAGGTCGGCGTCGGTGATCTCGCCGACGGTCGAGCCGTCGACGTAGACGAAGCCGATGTCGCGCTGTCCGACGACCTGCGCGACGCCGTCCTTCAGGTCGATCACCGTGCCGTTCTCGGCGAGGATCGTGCGCTCGGCCGGGATCCCGGTGTCCTGCGCGAGCTTCGCGTTGGCCATGAGGTGCCGGTATTCGCCGTGCACCGGCAGGACGTTGCGGGGCTTGAGGATGTTGTAGCAGTAGAGCAGCTCGCCCGCGGCGGCGTGACCCGACACGTGCACCTTCGCGTTGCCCTTGTGCACCACGTTCGCGCCGAGCTTGGTCAGCCCGTCGATCACGCGGTAGATCGCGTTCTCGTTGCCGGGGATCTGACTGGAGGCGAGGATGATCGTGTCACCGGGACCCGGCTCGATCGCGTGGTCGAGGTTGGCCATGCGCGAGAGCACCGCCATCGGCTCTCCCTGCGAGCCCGTCGACATGAAGACGATGCGGTCGTCGGGCAGATCGCGCGCCTTCTTGTAGTCGATCAGCACGCCCTGCGGCACCTTGAGGTAGCCGAGGTCCTCGGCGATGGTCATGTTGCGCACCATGCTGCGACCGAGGAACGCGACGCGACGACCGTTGGCCGCCGCCGCGTCGATGACCTGCTGCACCCGGTGCACGTGGCTCGAGAAGCTCGCCACGATGACCCGGCGCGGGGCCTTGGCGATGACCTGGTCGAGCACGGGGCCGATCGACCGCTCGAGCGGCGTGAAGCCCGGCACGTCGGCGTTGGTGGAGTCGACCAGGAACAGGTCGATGCCCTCTTCGCCCAGGCGTGCGAAGGCACGGAGATCGGTGAGGCGCCCGTCGAGCGGCAGCTGGTCCATCTTGAAGTCGCCCGTGGCGAGCGCCATCCCCGCCGGCGTGCGGATCGCGACGGCGAGCGCATCCGGGATCGAGTGGTTGACCGCGACGAACTCCAGGTCGAAGGGTCCGACCTGCTCGCGCTGCCCCTCGGCGACGGTGAGCGTGTAGGCCTTGACGCGGTGCTCCTTGAGCTTGGCCTCGACGAGCGCCAGCGTGAGGCCCGAGCCGATCACCGGGATGTCGCTCTTCTGCTTCAGCAGGTAGGGGACGGCGCCGATGTGGTCTTCGTGGCCGTGCGTCAGCACGACGCCCACGATGTCGTCCAGGCGATCGCGCAGCGGCGCGAAGTCCGGCAGGATCAGGTCGACGCCGGGCTGGTGCTCCTCGGGGAAGAGGACGCCGCAGTCGACGACGAGGATCTTGCCCTCGTATTCGAAGGTGGTCATGTTGCGGCCGACCTCGCCGAGTCCCCCGAGCGGGGTGACGCGGAGGGTTCCGGCCTCGAGGGCGGGCGGGTCGTAGATCGTGGTGGCCATGCGTGCCTTCCCGGATGCGGCACGTGCTGCATCCGTCGTGTGCGCCCGGGGGCGTGCCCTCGCGGGCTGTTGTGTCCGCCCCGCGGGGCGGACGGTTGTCAGCGTGTCGTGCCGTGGACCTTCGGCAGAGCACCGCCGGCGGCCGCGTTGCGGTCGGGGCGGAAGTTGGAGAAGTCGGCGCCGGCGACGTTGGAGACGAGAGCCAGCTCGTCCTCGATGAGCGCGGCCTCCCACTCTTCGGGGCCCACCAGCGGCAGTCGCACGCGCGGGCTCGAGATCCGACCGAGCCCGTGCAGGATGTACTTGGCGCTCACGGTTCCGGGCACGTGCGTCATGACGGCGCGAACGAGCGGCTCGAGGCTCCGGTGGGCGGCCGTCGCTGCGGCGAGGTCGCCGCGGTTCACCGCATCCACGATCGTGCGATACGGCGCGGCGGCGATGTTGGCGGTCACGCCGATCAGACCGGTGGCACCGATCGACAGGTGCGGCAGGACGTTGGCGTCATCGCCGGAGAAGTACATCAGATCGGTCTGGTTCAGCACGCGGCTGACCTCGCTGAAGTCGCCCTTGGCGTCCTTGATCGCGAGGACGTTGGGGTGCTTCGCGATGCGCAGGATCGTCTCGTAGGTGATCGGCACCCCGGTGCGTCCGGGGATGTCGTAGAGGATCACCGGCAGATCGGTGGCGTCGGCGACGAGGCGGAAGTGGGTGAGGACGCCCGCCTGCGTGGGCTTGTTGTAGTACGGCGTGACGATCATGATGCCGTCCGCGCCGGCCTTCTCGCTGGCCTTGTAGAGCTCGATCGCGTGGGCGGTCTCGTTCGAGCCGCCGCCTGTGATGATCTTCGCGCGGCCGGATGCCACATCCTTGCCGACCTCGACGAGGCGGAGCTTCTCGGGGTCGGTCAGCGTGCTCGTCTCCCCGGTCGTCCCGGTCACGACGATGCCGTCCGCGCCGGCGCCGATGACGTCGTCGATGTGCTTCTCCACGGCGGGCCAGTCGACCTCGCCGTCGGCCGTCATCGGAGTGACGAGCGCGACGAGCACCTGTCCGAAGGGGTTGCCCGTGTGCGTCATGCTCCCAGGTTATCGGTTTCCGCCCACCGTCCCGTCGGGATCCACCGGACGGGACGGCGCCGCGACGCGGCCGGTCGCTCAGCGGCGTCCCGCCCGAGCGTCCGCGGCGCGCACCGCCCGCAGCCTGGCCAGGACGGCGCGCTCGACCCGCGGCCAGTCGTGCACGATCAGCGCGTAGTCGAACCTCAACGTCTCGAACCCGCGGGCGGCCGCCTCCGCATCGCGCACCAGATCCTTGTGGCGCAGGCTCGCGCCCTCGTGGTTGAGGCGACCGTCCACCTCGATCACGAGGCGCCCCTCGATGAGGAAGTCGACGACGCCGACACCCGCGATCCCGACCTGGCTCTCGAGGCGCAGGCCGAGCCGGGTCATCCGCAAGCGCAGCAGCGATTCGAGGCCGCTGTCCGCGTCCGCCCGCGCGATGTCGACGAGGCGGCGGTGGCGGGCGGTGAGCCGCGACCTCACCTCGACGCGGTCGGCCCGCGTCAGCATCCCCTGGCGCCACGCGGACTCGAACGCCACGAAGAACACCTCGGCCCCGAGGCAGGAGGCGGCCTGGACGAGCGCGTGGACGAGCCGGACGACGCCGAAGGCCGTCCTCCCCGCATCCCGATGGCCGACGCAGCGGCATCCCTCGTGCGGATGCGCACGACCGTCAGGGCCCAGCCAGACGTGAAGCGTGGCGGGATCCTCGAGCACCCACACGCCGTGCATACGCAGCGCGCTGGCGCAGGCGACCATGCCGCCGTGTGCCGCGGCGTCGCGCACGGACGGGTGCACGCCGACCGCGTAGATGCCGGGGCGCAACCGCGCCACGATGCCGTCCCTGGCAGCGCGGGCGAGCTCCGAGCGGGACGCCCCGATGGTGCGCCCACGCGCGACGCCACCCATCCGGCGGATGCGTTCGGCGATCGCGAGGGGGTCCATCCCCCGAGGCTCCGCCCCGCGGGGGCGGCAGGGCAGACCGGAAGGCACGACCGGGGACGACGCGCCGTCCTCGCCGCGCCGGGGAGGAGGCGCGAGCCGTGACAGATGCACGACCGGTGGTGCAGGTGGTGTCGGGAGTGACCCGGCAGGCAACACCTGCACCACCGGTCGTGCAGGTGTGCGGGCATTGGCGCCGGAAGCGACAGCCGCACCGGGCAGCGGCGCCGGGCCGAATGCGCCGGCACCGGATGCGGCGCCGGGCCGGATGCGCCGGCACCCGGCCCCCAGCACCCACGCCCTAGGGTGGCGACATGGTGTGGCGGACCCTCGAGACCCGAGTCGTGTACGAGAACAACTGGATCCGCGTGCGCGAGGACGACGTCGACGGTCCGCACGGCGTGGGCATCTATGGCGTCGTCGAGATGCGCCAGCCGGCGGTGTTCATCGTCGCGCTCGACGACGACGACCGCGTCTGCCTGGTGTCGGTGCAGCGGTACACGACGGGGGCGTCGTGGGAGGTGCCCGCCGGGGGAAGCGACGGCGAGGACCCCGAGGCGGCGGCACGTCGGGAGCTGCTCGAGGAGACCGGCCTCACCGCATCCCGCTGGCGCCGCCTCGGGACGATGAACGCCCTGAACGGCATCGCGGTGGCACCGGAGCACGTCTTCCTGGCGCAGGGTCTCTCGGCTCCCGCGGATGCCTCCACGACGCAGCACGAGGAGGGCATCGCCGAGGTGCGCCGCGTGCCGTTCGCCGAGGCCCTGCGCATGGTGGCCGACGGCGAGATCACCGATGGCGAGACCGTCGCAGCGCTCGCATACGCCGGCATCCACCTGGGCCGCTTCGCCTGACCGCGGATCAGCGGCCCTTCATCCCGAGCCGGGCGGTGATGCGGTCGGGCACCCGTCCCGCCAGACGCGCCAGCGCGCGGTAGCGCCGGGTGGGGATCGACACCGAGCGACCGCGGGCGGCATGCCGCAGGGACTGCTCGACGACCGTGGCTGCGTCGAGCCACATCCAGCCGGCGACGCCCTCCTCTCCGGGAGGAAGCCCGAGGCGCTCGTGGAAGTTCGTGTGGGTGAACCCCGGGCAGACGGCGGTGACGGTCACGCCCCGGTCGGCGTAGACCGCGTTCGCCCACCGGCTGAACGAGACGAGCCAGAGCTTGCAGGCACCGTATGTCGACCTCGGCATGAACGCAGCGACGGACGCGACGTTGAGGATGCGGCCGCTTCCCCGCGCGAGCATGACGCCCAGGGCCGCGTGGGACAGCCGCATCGGCACCTCCACATGCAGCGCCAGATGCCGCGCCTCGTCGTCGATGTCGTTGCTCGCGAAGTCGAGTGGCAGCCCGAACCCGGCGTTGTTGACGAGCAGGTCGACCGGATGCCGGGCGTCGGACAATCGGGCCACGACCCGCTCCCGATCGGCGGGGTCGAGCAGATCGGCGCCCAGGATCTCGACCGTCGCACCGGTCGCGTCGCGGATCTCCGCGGCGATCGCCGTGAGCGCGTCGACGTCGCGTGCGACGAGCACGAGGTCCGCGCCGCGCGCGGCGAGCCGGCGCGCGTACTCGGCCCCGAGCCCCGAGCTGGCTCCCGTGATCAGTGCTGTGGCCATGGCGGTCAGCCTAGGCCGAGCGGGGTCAGGGGGCGACGCGGCCGTTCGCGTTGAAGGAGGCGTAGGTCAGCGGCATGAGCTCGCGGAAGTGCGCCTCCATCTGCTCCGCGCACATCTCGATCTCGCGCTGCGGGAACGACGGGAAGTGCGTGCCCTCCGCCTTGGTGCGCAGCGACAGGAAGTTCATCAGCGCACGCGCGTTCATCGTCACGTACATCGACGAGTAGATGTTGAGCGGAAGGACGATGCGCGCGACCTCGCGGGCGACGCCGGCGTCGAGCATCCGCTGGTACGCGAGGAAGGCGAACTCGGCGGCGTCGCGCGTGGCGGTGTCGACCAGCGCGTGCTGCTCGTCGGTCCCGGGGAGGAACTCGTACGCTCCGGGCTTTCCGACCTGGAGCAGGTTGCGCTCGCGGGCGGGGACGTAGAACACGGGACGCAGCTCGCGGTAGCGGCCCGATTCCTCGTTGTACGACGCGATGCGGTGCCGCATGAACTCGCGGAACACGAAGATGGGCGCCTGCACGTAGAACGTCATCGAGTTGTGCTCGAACGGCGAGCCGTGACGGTCGCGCATGAGGTAGTTGATGAGGCCGCGGTCGCGTCCGGTCGCCTCGGTGCCGGCGGCCGCCGCATCGAGCGTCTGCTCGCCCTGCGTCGACACGCGGGCCGCGAACAGCACGTCGGAGTCGGAGGCGCTGGAACGGACGAGCTCGACCGTCATGTCGCTGCGGAACTGGATGTCGGGGGTCTGCGCGTCCGTCACCCCACCAGCGTACCCGCGTCCCGTGTTACGCCCGTGCGTCATCTTCGGCGCTTTCGGCGCTGCGCACCCCCGCGCGGATTACCCTGGGATGTCGTGGACATCCTTCTCGCACTCATCGTGCTCACCGCCCTTCTCGCGGTGACCGTGGTGCTCGGTCTGGCGCTGCGCTGGCGGGAGAAGCGCCCCCGGCGGGTGGACCCCGCGGAGGCCGTGGATCCGCGCCGACTGGGAGCGGATGCCCTGGGTTCCCGTGCCACGCTGCTGCAGTTCAGCACCGAGTTCTGCTCGCGCTGCCCGGGTGTGCACCGGACGCTCTCGGATGTGGCGGCGAAGCAGGACGGCGTCCTGCACCTGGATGTGGACCTCACCGAGCGTCCCGACATCGCCCGGCACTTCCAGGTGCTGCAGACCCCCACGACCCTCGTCCTCGACCAGCACGGCGTCATCCGCACCCGCTTCGGCGGAACGCCCGGGCGCCACGTCATCGAGCTCGAACTCGCCCGTGTCACCGAGGAGACGACGCATGTCTGACCGCACCCCCGCCAAGATCGACGTGCGTGGTCCCCGCTTCGCCGCATCCATCACCGCCGTGCTGCTGCTGGTCGACGTCTTCCTCGGGCTGATCGCAACGACCAGCACGCGCACCATCGGATGGTTCGCGTACCAGCCACTGCCCGACCAGATGGCCTTCCCCGGCCCGTCGCTCCAGGAGCGCGCGACGCAGCCCGCCTTCCTGCTGCTCCTGGCCATCGCCCTGCTCTTCCTCTGGGGGGTGCTGTCGCCGCGCACCGCGCCGTGGGGCGTGCTCTACCGCCGGGTGGTGCAGCCGCGCCTTCGCCCGGCGACCGAGTTCGAGGACCCGCGCCCGCCGCGTTTCGCGCAGGGCGTCGGCCTGTTCGTCGTCACCGTGGGACTCGTGCTGCATCTGATCGGCGTCCCGTGGGCGCTCCCGATCGCGGCCGCCGCCGCGTTCGTCGCGGCGTTCCTCAACGCCGTCTTCAGCCTGTGCCTGGGATGCCAGCTGTACCTCGTGCTGCAGCGCGTCGGCATCGTCGGGCGCGGCGGCGCACCCGCCTGATCAGCTCGCCTGTCAAGGCATCGCCCGCTCATCGGAGCGCGGGTTAGCCTGAGCGCGGAGGCCGAGACACGGCCGGCGGGAGGATCACCATGAGCGTGACGAGCGAAGCAACCACCACCTGGACCGGGAGCCTGAGCAGCGGCTCGGGCGATGTCGCCCTCGAGTCCTCGAACCAGGGACCGCTGCCGGTCAACTGGAAGGCCCGCAGCGAAGGGTCCACCTCGGTGACCACGCCCGAGGAGCTCCTCGCCGCCGCCCACTCCTCCTGCTTCAGCATGGCGCTCTCGCACGCCCTCGCAGAGAACGGCACGGTCGCCGAGCGCGTCGAGACCACCGCATCCGTCACGTTCATCCCCGGCACCGGCATCACCGGAAGCCACCTGAACGTGAACGCCACCGTGCCCGGGCTCTCGGCCGAGGACTTCGCCCGCCTCGCCGCAGAGGCCAAGACCGGCTGCCCGGTCTCGCAGGCACTGGCCGGCATCGAGATCACCCTCGAGGCGACGCTTGCCTGAGGTGCGGCGCGTCGTCGTCTCGGGCGCGTCGGGGCTCATCGGCACGGCACTGGTCTCATCGCTCCGCGCCGACGGCATCCACGTGACGACGCTCGTGCGCCGACCCGCACGCGGCGCCGACGAGGTGACCTGGCTGCAGGATGCGACGCCGCTCGACCCCGCGGTCCTCGCGGGCGCCGACGCGGTGGTCGCTCTCGGTGGGGCCAGCGTCGGGCACTTCCCCTGGACCCACGGGTACAAGAGCGAGTTGCTCTGGTCGCGGCTCACCCCCACGCGCACGCTCGCGACGGCCCTGCGGGCCCTCGGCCCCGACGCTCCGGCGTTCGTGTCGGCATCCGCGGTCGGCTTCTACGGCTCCCGTCCCGGCGTGCACCTGGACGAGACCTCCCCTGCCGGCGACGGCTTCCTCGCGCGTCTCACCGTCGCCTGGGAGGACGCGGCGCGGCAGGCCGGCCCCGCCAGCCGGGTGACGCTGCTGCGCACCGCTCCCGTCGTGCACGAACGCGGCGTCCTGAAACCGCTTCTGCTGCTGACCAAGCTCGGCGCCTCCGGACCGATCGGCCCCGGCACGCAGGTGTGGCCGTGGATCTCGCTGCCCGACGAGGTCGGGGCGATCCGTCACATCCTGCGTGAGGGCATCGACGGTCCCGTCAACCTCACCGGTCCCACGCGCGCCACCGCGAACGACCTGGGCTTCGCGCTGGCCCGACGCATGAACCGGCCGTTCGTCGTGCGCGCGCCGGTGTGGGGGATGAAGCTCGCCCTCGGCGCGGATGCGACCGAGGCGCTGCTCACCAACGACGCGGATGTGGCCCCGCAGCGCCTGCTCGACAGCGGGTACCGCTTCGCCCAGGCGAGCGTCGAGGAGGCGGTCGCCGAGGCCGTCCCCGCCGCCGACTGACCGCGGTCCGCGTGCTACGCGCGGGCCGAGCGCCGTTCGAGCCGGATGGCGGTGCGGACGGCCGCCCGGGCGCGCCGGCGATCCCCCGAACCGTCGTACGCGAGTCCGAGCCGGTACCAGGCGCGCCAGTCGTCGGGCGCGTCGGTGACGGCGTCGCGGTAGGCGGGGAAGACGCTGTCGGCCTCGTCGCGCAGCACGCGGCCGCTGGGGCGCACCGTGAGCGTCTCGCCGGGCAGCGCGTCCTCCTTCTCGAGGAGGCGCCCCAGCGCCTGCGCGCGCAGGCCGAACCACAGTTCGCGCGCCACGGCCCACACGGCGATGAAGGGCAGCACCACGAGGGCGACGCCCATCGCGATCCCGACGCCGTCGCCGCTGGTGAGCAGCAGCACCGCGCGCTGCCCGACGAGCACCACGTAGAGCGCGAACGCCGCCGTGATGAGGGCGACGCCGATCTTGGCGCTCATGAGCCGGTGGCGCCGGCCACCTGGCCCGAGACGGCGCCGTCCGCGACGGGCGCTTCGGTGCGGCGGTCGGCGGGCAGGCGGATGCCGATGTCGAGGAAGCTGTCGAGCCCGATGTGCACGCCGCGCGCATCCTTGGCCGCCGCGAGCGCGAGCCGGATGCCGGGGGCGTAGGCCAGGGCGGGCTCGACCGTGTCGTGGGTGATGGTGAGCGACTCCCCCGGGCCCGACAGCACCACGTCCTGCCGGGCGACGACGCCCGGGCGGCGCAGCGAGTGGACGGGTACGCTCGCGACCTGCTGGCCACGCGCGCGCTGATCGACGTGGACGGCGGCGACCGGGCCGGTGGCGGCACGGGCCGCGGCGATCACCTCTGCGGTGCGCACCGCCGTGCCGCTGGGCGAATCGATCTTGGTGTCGCGGTGGGCCTCGACGATCTCGATGGAGTCGAAGAAGGGCGCGGCCGCACCGGCCAGAGCGGTGCCGACGACCGAACCCAGCGAGAAGTTGGGCACGAAGACGGCGCCGGTGCCGGCGGCATCCACGAGCGGGCGCACGAGCGCGATGCGCTCTGCCGACCATCCGCTCGTGCCGACCAGGATGTTCTTGCCCTGTTCGATCGCCGCACGCACGACCTCGATCGAGACGGCGGGCGTGGAGGCGTCGACCACGAGGTCCGCGTCCGCGATCGCCTCGAGGCCGTCACGGGACGACAGCGCCGCGACGACGAGCAGGTCGTCCTCCGCCTCTGCCACAGCGCGGATGATCGCCCCGAGCTTGCCGGTTGCACCCACGATGGCCACACGCGTCGTCATGATCCCACCCTAGGCGCGCCCGGCTAGGCTCGGCGCATGCCCCGCCTGCGTGTCCTCGCCGCCGACGATCCCGTCTCCCACGACCTGCTCGCCGAGTACTTCGCGATGCGGGCCGAGGGCTTCCCCGGTGGCGGCTATCGCACGACGTTCCCGGATCCGGCCGCGTTCGTGCCGCCCGCGGGCGTGTTCCTCGTGCTGTTCGGCGACGACGACACCGCGATCGGATGCGGCGGCATCCGGCGTATCGAGCCGGGCGCGACCGGGAGCCGGTACGAGATCAAGCACCTGTTCGTGCGCCCCGCCGCACGGGGCACGGGCGGCGGACGGCTCATCCTCGAGGCGCTCGAACGCGAGGCCCGAGCGCTGGGCGCCGCGGACCTCGTCCTCGACACCCACCACTCGCTCGAGGCCGCCGGATCGCTCTACGCCCGCTCCGGCTTCGCCGCCATCGAGCCGTACAACGACAACCCCAACGCCACGCGCTGGTACGGCAAGCCGCTCTGACGCGCGTCTGCGGAGTCGGTTCTCGGAGGATCAGCCGTTTCTCGGAGGATGTGGCGCCTATCCTCCGAGAAAAGCGCGATTCTCCGAGAAACGAATGCTGCGCGCGCACCCCAGCGGCAGCAGGAGGCGGCAGCGCAGCCGGCTACCCGCGGGGCGGGGGCGCGCTCAGACCGGGGGAACCTCGGGCAGACCGGTGCGCAGCTCGAACGGCAGGTGCGCCAGGTCGTTGTGCGAGACCAGCGTCCACGGCCGGCCCTGTCGCTGCGCGATGACGGTGAGGCCGCAGTTGGCCTGGTTGAGCGTCATCCAGCGCCAGTCGGGGGCGCCCAGCACCTCTCGCGTGAACCAGCCGATGACGGCGTTGTGCGTGATGATCAGCTCGTGCACGTCGCCGGGCTTGCGCACGAGGAACGCGCCCAGCGCGTCGGCCATCTGTGCGCGTCCGGCATCGATCTCGGCCTCGGATACTCCGCCGAAGAAGGACTCGAACACCGCCGGGGTCTCACTCGTCATGCCCGTCGGGACGCAGTCGAAGAGCAGCGCGGACGCCTCGGGCGTGATGGCGGGCATGCGCTCCGCGACGGCTCGTGCCGTCTCGGCGGCGCGCACCAGCGGTGAGTGCCAGACGGCGTCGAACGCGACACCCGAGAGGCGATCGGCCAGGAGCTCCGCCTGCCTCCGGCCGCGCGGGGAAAGGGGCCCGTCATCGATCCCGTGTTCGGCATCCTGGTGCTCGCCATGACGCACCAGATAGATGTAATGGGTCACGCCTCGCCACTCCGTTGGGTTGTCGACGCCGGTCCGGAACGCCTCATCCAGCCTACCCGGCTACTCCGACGCGCGCGCGATCTCGGCGAGGTGCCCGCGGGTCAGACGCGCGCCGACGCCCTGCATGACCTCGTCGACGTGGCTCGGCGCGTAGGCGTTCGCGATCGGCGCCGTGACGATGCGCTGGGCCAGCAGCCAGGCCACGGCCACCGCCGAGACGGGCACGCCGATCTCTGCCGCCACGGCATCCAGGGCACGCAGGGTGCGGCTTCCTCGCTTGGTCAGGCTCCCCGCGAGCTGGGCCGCCCGCACCGAGGTGACGGGTGCCTCACGGCTCCGGCGCGCGCCGGCGAGGAAACCGTGCTCGAGCGGATGCGAGGGGGTCACCGCCATGCCCTGCGCTCCCGCGACGAGCCGCAGGTCGCCGTCGAGGTCGCGGCGGCGCAGCACGTTGTAGGGCACGTCGAGCACCGTGAACCGCGGCAGGCCGGCCGACGAGAGGATGCGGGCCTCGACCAGCTGCTCGGCGGTGAACCCGAACGCCGCGAGCGCGCGCACCTTGCCGTTCTCGATGAGCCAGTCGGCCGTGGCCAGCGCGCTCTCGAGCGAGGGGACGTCGCTGGTGCCGTCGAGGTAGAGCAGGTCGATGCGGTCGGTGCGCAACCGGGTGAGGGAGGCCTCGACGGCGCGGATGAGGTTGACCGGACCCAGGCCCGGGTTGTCGGGGTGTCCGCCCACGCGGGTGGCGAGGACCACCTCGTCGCGGAGGTTCCTCGCGTGCAGCCACTGGCCGATGATGTGTTCGCTGCGGCCGCCCGTGAAGCTGTCGGCGGTGTGGATGGCGTTGCCGCCGCGCTCGATGTAGGTGTCGAGGATCTCGTGGCTGGTGTCGATGTCGACGTTCCACCCGAACTCGCTGCCGCCGAGCATGAGCGGGAAGACGCGCAGGCCCGTCTCCCCCAGATCGACGCGGATGCCGCTGCCGACGCCGGGACCCTGCACCGGGATGGGCGAGGACGGATGCGTGGGCGCAGCGAGCGGCATGGTCTGCGGCTGACCTATGCCGAAAATCTTCATGAGCACCCACTCCGCACCGTTGTGGTGGGTGACGCGTTGGCCGCGAGGCCGTCGCGCCCCCCGACGCGTACTTCGAGGGTAGGTGAGGCGCATCGCGATCGGCTCCACGACGGCCCGCTGTCGGTAAACATTGGATAACGCTTTTTCCCGGCCCGGATGCCTCACTCGACGACGAGACCCCCGCCGCTCCGAGGAGCGACGGGGGTCTCGATGTTCACGCGGGGATCAGCCCTCGGCGGGGGCCTCCGGACCGGCGCTGGCCGCGGCGCGACCCTCCTGGTCCGCTGCCTCTTCCGTGACCGGCTCGAGCGAGAGCTTGCCGCGGTCGTCGATCTTGGTGATCTTGACGAGCAGCTTCTGGCCGACCGAGAGCACGTCGTCGACGTTCTCGACGCGCTTCCCACCGGCGAGCTTGCGGACTTCGCTGACGTGCAGCAGTCCGTCCTTGCCGGGCAGCAGCGAGATGAAGGCGCCGAAGGTGGCGATCTTCACGACGGTGCCGAGGAACTGCTCGCCGACCTCGGGGTTGGTGGGGTTGGCGATCGCGTTCACCTGGGCACGGGCGGCCTCGGCCGAGGGGCCGTCGGTCGCACCGATGTAGACGGTGCCGTCCTCCTCGATGGAGATCTGCGCGCCGGTCTCGTCCTGGATGGAGTTGATCGTCTTGCCCTTGGGTCCGATGAGCTCACCGATCTTGTCGACCGGGATCTGCACGCTGATGACGCGGGGCGCGGTGGGCGCCATCTCGTCGGGAGCGTCGATCGCGGCGTTCAGCACGCCCAGGATCGTCAGACGGGCGTCCTTGGCCTGCGTCAGCGCGGCGGCGAGCACCGACGACGGGATGCCGTCGAGCTTCGTGTCGAGCTGGATCGCGGTGACGAACTCGCTCGTACCGGCGACCTTGAAGTCCATGTCGCCGAGCGCGTCCTCGGCGCCGAGGATGTCGGTCAGTGCCGCGTACCGCGTCTGGCCGTCGACCTCGTCCGACACGAGTCCCATCGCGATGCCGGCGACCGGGGCGCGCAGGGGCACACCGGCGTTCAGCAGCGACAGGGTCGAGGCGCAGACCGAGCCCATCGAGGTGGAGCCGTTGGACCCGAGGGCCTCGGACACCTGACGGATCGCGTACGGGAACTCCTCGCGGCTGGGCAGCACCGGCACGAGCGCGCGCTCGGCCAGGAAGCCGTGCCCGATCTCGCGACGCTTCGGGCTGCCGACGCGACCGGTCTCACCGGTCGAGTACGGCGGGAAGTTGTAGTGGTGCATGTAGCGCTTGCTCGTGACGGGGCTCAGCGAGTCGATCTGCTGCTCCATCTTGAGCATGTTCAGCGTGGTGACGCCCAGGATCTGGGTCTCACCGCGCTGGAAGATCGCCGAACCGTGCACGCGCGGGATGACCTGCACCTCGGCGTCGAGCGCCCGGATGTCGGCGAGACCGCGGCCGTCCATGCGCACGCCCTCGGCGAGGATGCGTCCGCGGACGATCTTCTTGGTGACCGACTTGTACGCGGCGGAGAACTCGAGCGTCGCGACGGCGGGCAGCTCGCCCGCCTCGACGGCGGCGAGGAGCTCGGCCTTGACGGCGTCCTTCAACTCGTCGTCGGCGTTCTGACGCTCCTGCTTCTCGGCGATCTGGTAGATCGGGACGAGCTTGTCGTAGGCGCGGCCGGCGACGAAGTCGTAGGTCTCCTGGCTGTACGGCAGGAAGACCGGGAACTCCTTGATCTCCTTCGACGCCGTGTTGGCGACGACGTTCTGCGCGGCGACGAGCTGCTTGATGAACGGCTTCGAGGCCTCGAGACCCTGCGCGACGATCTCCTCGTTCGGCTTCGTCGCGCCGGCCTTGATGAGGTCCCAGCTGTGCTCGGTGGCCTCGGCCTCGACCATCATGATCGCGACTTCGCCGTCGTCCAGCACACGGCCGGCGACGATGAGGTCGAACACGGCCTCCTTGAGCTGCTCGACCGTGGGGAAGGCGATCCACTGGTCGGCGTTCTCGCCGTGACCGGGGATGAGCGCCAGGCGCACACCCGCGATCGGGCCGGAGAACGGCAGACCCGAGATCTGCGTCGAGAGCGACGCGGCGTTGATCGCGAGGGCGTCGTAGAACTCGCCGGGCGCGATCGAGAGCACGGTGACGACGATCTGGACCTCGTTGCGGAGGCCGTCGACGAACGACGGGCGCAGCGGGCGGTCGATCAGGCGGCACACCAGGATCGCTTCGGTGGAGGGGCGGCCCTCGCGGCGGAAGAACGAGCCGGGGATCTTGCCGGCGGCGTAGGAGCGCTCTTCGACGTCGACGGTCAGCGGGAAGAAGTCGAAGCCTTCACGAGGGTGCTTTCCGGCGCTGGTGGCCGAGAGGAGCATCGTCTCCTCGTCGAGGTAGGCGGCAACGGCGCCCTGCGCCTGCTGTGCCAGTCGGCCGGTCTCGAACCGGACGGTGCGGGTGCCGAAACGGCCGTTGTCGAGAACGGCTTCAGCGGCGGTGATTTCTGGACCTTCCAAGAGGTCCCTCCTTCTTTGTTTAGGCTCGCCGCCCCGTGTGGGCGACGAGCGGACATGCGAAGGAGCAGGAACAGGCAGATATGGACGCGCGACAGTGACCTGAAGATCGCCCGCGCTGGCCACCAGTAGAAGACCACCCGGCATGCGGATGCGACGGCATCCGATCACGACGAGGAACCCACCACAGGGGACCAGCTTCCTGCCGGCCTGCTCCGATGAACTCGTGTGGAGTTGGATGACCACCCGAAAGCGGTCTCTGCCACTGTATCAGCGCGAGGGGTGGTCGCCCCGGCGACGCGGCGCTTATCGTGGGACGACCAGCACGACCCCGCCCGGCGAGAGGATCCACGATGGCCGATAAGCACACCCCGGACGACCACTCCGGCACCACGCCTGACGACGTCCGCGAGACGGAGCTGATCGAGGACGGCGAGCTCGACGGCGCACCCGAGGCCGTCGATCCGCGCGAGGAGCAGGAACTGCGCGCCCAGCTGCAGCGCGAGATGCGCTTCGACGGGTTCGAACAGGGCATCCAGGGCTGACCGCAGCCCGCCGTTCACGAGGAAGAGGGGGTGCCGTCGGTCGGCACCCCCTCTTCCTCGTCCGGACGGCGAGTGTTCAGCCGCGCGCCGCGGGCTGCGCGACGGGCGTCGCCGCGACATCGGACGCCGGCGCCTCATGCCCGCCGTGGCCGCCTGTGAGGCTTGCCTCGTCGAAGGGCAGGTCACCGCGCAGCACGGTGCGCGCGCGGACCGCGTCGATCTGCTTCGTCCACGTGCCGATGAGCACGGTCGCCACCGCGTTGCCGGTGAAGTTCGTGATCGCGCGCCCCTCCGACATGAACCGGTCGATGCCGACGATGACGCCCACTCCCCCGACCAGATCGGGACGGTACGCCTGGAGCCCGCCGGCGAGGGTCGCGAGTCCCGCCCCGGTGACGCCGGCCGCGCCCTTCGAGGCGATGATCATGAAGACCAGCAGTCCGATCTGCTCCGGGATCGACATGGGCGCTCCCATGCCGCTGGCGATGAACAGCGAGGCCATCGTGAGGTAGATCGCGGTGCCGTCCAGGTTGAACGAGTAGCCGGTCGGCACCGTGATGCCCACGACGGGCTTCGACACCCCGAGGTGCTCCATCTTGGCGATGAGACGCGGCAGCGCCGACTCGGAGGACGAGGTGCCCACGATCAGCAGGTACTCACGGGCCAGGTACTTGATGAGCGAGAAGATGTTGACCTTCGCGACGGCGTAGAGCAGTGTGCCCAGGATGCCGACGATGAAGACGATGCAGGTGACGTAGAAGGCCACCATGAGAAGGCCGAGCCCGAGGATCGCCGCGACGCCCGTGGCACCGACGACGGCGGCGATCGCACCGAACGCGCCCACCGGGGCGAGCCACAGGATCATGCCGAGCACGCGGAAGACGAGCGTCTGCAGGTGGCCGACGGCCGCCATGATCGGGCGTCCCTTCTCACCCAGCCCCTGCAGCGCGAAGCCCACCAGCAGCGCGATGAAGAGCACCTGCAGCACGTTCTCTCCGGTGAACGCCGAGAAGAAGGTCTCGGGGATGATGTGCAGCAGGAAGTCCGTCGTCGAGGCCGGGGCGGTCTCGACCTCGTAGGTGGCGCCCGACATGTCCAGCCCCTCGCCGGGGTGGATGAGGTTGCCGACGACGAGGCCGATCGCGAGCGCGAAGGTCGACATCGTCAGGAAGTAGAGCAGCGCGAGGCCGCCGATCTTGCCGACCGTCGCCGCTTTGGCGATCGACCCGACGCCGACCACGATCGTGCAGAAGATGATCGGCGCGATCATCATGGAGATGAGCGAGACGAACGCGGTGCCGAGCGGCTTCAGCCCCAGGGCGAACTCGGGGGCGGCGAGGCCGACGATCGCGCCGGCGACGACCGCGATGATCACCGAGACGTAGAGCCAGGTGTGGCGGTCCCACTTCTTGCGCGGCCGACCGCGGCGCGAGAGCCGCGGGATCGTCAGAGTCGTTGTCCGGGGAATTCGAAGAGCCATCGTCGCCTCCAGGTCGGGTCGCCGCGTCGTCGCGTCGATGACTTCGAGAATCGGGCCCGTGCCGCGACACGTCGATTTGTGGTCGTATTGGTCTCGGAGGTGCCACGTGCGGACGACGAGGTTCCCGGCGAGCGCGGCCACGCGACTGTTCCTCGCCATCACGGCGACGGCTCTGGCCGTGGCCGTGATCCTGAGCGTCCTGCTCGTCCTCGAGGCCGAACGGACGGAGCGGGTGGACGCCGAACGCCTCACCGCCGCGATCGCCGGCACGCTGGCCGACGACCCGTTCGTCTCCGAGGGCCTCCGCGACGCCGAGCCGTCGACCGTGCTGCAGCCCTTCGCCGCATCCGTCATGGCCTCGACGCGGCTGGACTTCGTCACGATCATGAGTCCCGACGGCATCCGCTACACCCACCGCGACCCCGCCCAGATCGGCGCCCGGTACATCGGCACCATCCCGGACGAGCCGGTCTCCCTGACCGAGCAGCGGGAGGGCACCCTCGGGCCGTCGGTGCGCACCGTGGCCCCGGTGCTCGCCGACGGCGAGGTGATCGGATGGGTATCCGCCGGCATGACGCTCGGCAGCATCGGCGGCGGCATCCTGGAGCGGCTGCCGTTCACCGGGGCGATGGCGCTCCTCGTGATCGCGGCCGGTCTGGTCGGGGCCGCGCTCGCCCGCCGCGGGGCACGTGCCGTGACCGGAGACCGTGCCGCCGCCGACATCCGCGAGACGCTGGCCTCGGCCGAATCGATGCGGACCCTCGGCGAGGCGCTGCGCGCACAGACGCACGAGCACGGGAACCGGGTGCACACCGCGGTCGCGCTGATCGAGCTGGGTCGCAGCGCCGAGGCGATCGGGGTCCTGACCGATTCGACGCGGTCGTCGCAGGATCTCGTCGATCAGGTGACGGCGCGCGGCGTGGGCGATCCCACGGTCGGCGCTCTGCTGCTCGGGAAGACCTCCCAGGCCAAGGAGCGGGGCATCGAGCTGCGCACGCGCATCGACGCCGACGCCCCGCGGTCGGCGCTCAGCCCGGTCGATGCGGTGGCGGTCGTCGGCAACCTGATCGACAACGCCCTGGATGCGGCCGCGGCGGGACCCGATCCGCGCACGGTCGCGGTGACCCTGCGCCGCGCGGGCGACGATCTCGAGATCGTGGTGTCCGACAGCGGCCCCGGAATCCCGGCGGAGCTGCGGCACCGGGTCTTCGAGCGGGGCTTCACGACCAAGGCCGCGGGGCCCGAGGGGCGTGGGGTGGGCCTGGCGCTCGTGCACGACATCGTCACGGCCGCGGGCGGCAGCATCCGCCTCGATCCGCCCAGCACGTTCCGGGTGAGGCTGCGGGCGCGCGCATGATCGACGTGATGGTCGTCGACGACGACGCGCTGACCCTCGAGCTCCACACGACCTACGTGGGACGGATGGCGGGATTCCGGGTGAGCGCCCAGTGCGCCGGCGCGCACGCGGCCCTCCGCGGCCTCGTCGGCCCCGAACCGCGACCGCCCGTCGACCTGGTGCTGCTCGACATGACGATGCCGGACGGCAGCGGAGTCGACGTGCTCCGCACGATGCGCGCACGCGGCAGCACGGTGGACGTCATCGCGGTCACGAGCGTGCGCGATGCGGAGACCGTGCGGGCGACCGCGAGCCTGGGCGTCGTGCAGTACCTGGTGAAGCCGTTCCCCTTCTCGGTCTTCCGTGAGCGTCTGGAGGAGTTCCGTGCCGGACTCGACGAGCGGGCCGCGCGCACCGGCGGGACGACGCAGGCCGAGATCGACGCACTGCTGGGCGCCGGACGACGCCCGCCCAGCCCGCCGACCCCGAAGGGGCTGTCGGCGCAGACCCTCGAGTCGGTCTCGGCCGCGCTGCGGACGCAGGGCGCGATCTCGGCCGCCGAGGCCGCCGAGATCCTGGGGCTCTCCCGCGTCGCGGCCCGGCGGTACCTCGAACACCTCGTGAGCGTCGGCGCGGCCGAGAAGGCGCCGCGCTACGGGCGGCCGGGGCGCCCCGAGACGGAGTACCGGCGCACGATGTGACGGGTGGGGATGGTGGGATGCATGGTGCACGATTAGCGTGGACGCCATGCCCTCCGCGCCGCGCACCCGTTCGCGCATGCGCGCGACCCTCGCGGTGAGCGCGGCGTTGCTGGTCGCGGTCGCCACCCTGCACCCCGTCTCCGCCCGCGCCGAAGCGCCCTCGTGGGCCGATGTCGAGAACGCGCGGGCGGATGCGGCCGCTGCGGCACAGGTGGCCTCGCGCATCGATGCGGCGCTCGCCGCCGCCGAGTCCCGCTCGCAGGCGGCCTCGCAGGCGGCACTGACCGCCGCCGCTGCCGCGCAGGCCGCGCGCGAGGCCGCCGATGCGGCGCAGAGCCGCGCGAGCACGCTGGATGCGCAGCTGAGCGAGGCCGCCGGACGTGCCGCGCGCACCCGCGACGAGATGGGCCGCTTCGCCGCCGCGCTCTATCGCACCCAGTCCGACGGCCCGCTGGCCGCGCGGCTGTTGACCGCGGCCGATCCGGACGACCTGCTCGACCGGCTGGGACTGCTCGATGTGCTCGGCACCGCCTGGGCGGGACGAGCCCGCGCCGCTCAGGCGGACGTCCTCCTCGCCCGCTCGCTGAGCGACCAGGCCGCCGCCGCGAGCGAGGCGCGGGACGCTCTGGCGGACGAGGCCGACGAGACGGCGCGCACGGCGGACGCCGCGGTCGGCGCAGAGGCGCTCGAGGTGGACGCCCTCACGGCGGAACTCGACACCCTCTACGCGCAACTGGCGACGCTGCGCAACACGTCGGCCGACACCGAACGCCGCTACCGGTTGGCCCAGCAGACCGCGGCTCCCTCGCCCGCGCCGCCGACCGCTCCGGCGGGATCGGGCGGGTCCGGCGGCGGATCGGGTGGTTCCGGCGGTGGTTCGGGCGGCTCCGGCGGCGGATCGGGCGGGTCCGGCGCACCCGGCGGGGGCTACGGCGTGATCGTCGATCCCGCCGCCGCCAAGGAGTATGCGCGCGGCGCCATCCGCGCGTACAGATGGGGCGACGACCAGTTCTCGTGCCTCGTGCTGCTGTGGAACCGCGAGTCGGGGTGGCGGGCCAACGCCCTCAATCCGTCGAGCGGGGCGTACGGCATCCCGCAGGCGTGGCCCGCCGAGAAGCTGGCGCAGGCCGGGGCGGACTGGCGGACGAACGCGGCCACGCAGATCAACTGGGGCCTGTCGTACATCTCGGGACGCTACGGCACGCCCTGCGGCGCCTGGGATCACTCCCAGCGCACCGGCTGGTACTGACCTCAGGCGGGCGACGACGCGCGGCGCGCGGAGCCGGGCCCCGGCAGTTCGACGTACGCGTCGTGCTTGGCGACGAGCCCGTCGCCCGCGGTCCGCCCGCGCACGCGCCGCCACACCCACGGCAGGGCGTCGCGGCGCAGCCACCCCGCCGATGACGGCTCGTCCTCGTGGAGCGCCGCATCGAGCTCCCCGATCGCCTCGGCGTCGGGGACACCGAGCACGTCGGCCGCGCGGTAGGCGAGGAAACGGTGCCCGCGCGAGCGCAGGTGCACCTTGTCGTCGGCCCACATGGCGACGTCGCCGATCTCCGGCAGCGCATCGACGTCGAGCAGCAGGCAGTCGTGGATGCGGGCGATGCGCCGGATCTCGGACGCGTAGACGGCGAAGCGGCGCGCGAACAGCCGGGCCGCACGGCGTCGGGGCAGGAACGGCGTGACGAGCAGGACGTCCGTGCCGGCGGCGCGGAGGACCCGCACGCTCACCTCGAGCTCGGCTGCGAGCGCCACCGGGTCCGCCCGATGCCCGACGAGGTCGTTGGCGCCCATGAGGATCGAGACGAGGTCGGGACGCAGCGCCAGGGCGCGCGGCACCTGCTCCCCGGCGAGATCGCGCACGCGCCGGGAACGCACCGCGAGGTTGGCGAAGCGGAAGGTGTCGGCGCCGCCCCGCGTCTGCGCCAGGAGCGGAGCCAGGCGGTCGGCCCATCCCCGGTACTCGCCCGCCGGGGTGCGCGACGTGTCGCAGAGCCCCTCGGTGAGCGAGTCGCCCAGGGCGACGTATCGAGACCACCGCCGGGGCTCGTCGGGCGACATCGGGATCGAGGGACGCGTCGCCGCGCGGGCGAACAGCAGGTCGTCGATGGGCCGGAGCGCCCGCGCCTCGTCGTAGTGACCGAGAAGCTGCCCGTACAGCGAGCGCCACGTGCGCTCCGCCACCGCCTCGCGCGAGGCGAGCGCGAACGCGGCGCGCTTGGCGTCGTCGCCGAGGAGATCCTCGACCCGTGCGCGGAGATCGCCGAGGTCGCCCGGGCGGTACAGCCAGCCGTCGATGCTCGAGCGCACCAGGTCGACCGGTCCCCCGGTGCCCGTCGCGACGACGGGCACCCCGCTGGCGTGGGCCTCCTGGATCGTCTGGCCGAAGGTCTCGCTCTCCCCCGGGTGCACGAAGACGTCGAAGCCGGCCATCGCCTCAGCGAGCGCCTCACCGCGTAGATGCCCCAGGAACACCGCCCCCGGCAACTGGCGCTCGAGCGCCGGGCGCGAGGGGCCGTCACCGACGATCACGAGCCGCACGCCCGGTATCCGCTGCAGGACGGCCAGATCCTCGACCTGCTTCTCGGGCGCGAGTCGCCCGACGTACCCGACGATCCGCTCGCCGGGCGCGACGCCGGCACGCCAGGCGTCGCTGCGGCGTTCGGGCCGGAAGCGCTCGCCGTCGACGCCGCGCGCCCACATCCGCAGCCGGTCCACCCCGAGCCCCTCCAGCTGCGCGAGCGACGCGGTCGAGGGAGCGAGCGTCAGGGTGGTGCGCCGGTGCAACCGGGCGACGTGGGCCGCCGCGAGCGTCGTCGCCTGCGGCATCCGATAGCGCTGCGTGTACGCCACGACGTCGGTCTGGTAGACGGCCACGGATGCGGTGTGCAGCGCGTCGGCGGCCAGGGCGGCCTGCCATCCGAGGACGAACGGGGAGGCGAGATGGACCACGTCCGGACGGAACTCGCGCAGGATCGCCGCGATCCTGGCCACGCGGGCGAACACCACGCGCACCTGCGGATACGAGGGCAGCGGCAGCGAGGTCAGCAGTTCGGTGCGCGCGCCCGCCACCGCGTCGACGGTCTCGCTCGCCCGCGGGGCGATGACGAGAGCCTCGTGGCCGTCGGCGGCGAGGTGGCGCAGGACATGCAGAACGGAGTTGGTGACCCCGTTCATGTGCGGAAGGTAGGACTCGGCGATCAGCGCGACTCTCACGCATCCAGCGTGACGGCGTGCGCCCCGCACGAGAACCGAACCGCCCCCGAAAAGCGCAGAGTTCACCGGATGCACGACCGCACGTCACCGGACGTGCGTCGTTCGGTCGCCGTTCACGAGCGCGTGGGACGCTCGGCGCGTGATCGAGGACCTGCTGTCGACCGCCGCGGCGAGCCCCTGGGCGCTGGCGGTGATGGCCGCGCTCGTCTTCGGCGACGCGCTGCTCGTGGTGCTGCCGGGCGAGGTGGCGGTGACGGCCCTCGGCGCCCTCGCCGTCTCGACCGGCACCCCGCCGCTCGCCCTCGTCATCGTCGTCGCCGCGGCCGCGGCCTTCGCCGGCGACGCCTGCGGGTATCTGATCGGACGCCGGGTCGGGACCGATCGGTGGCGGTGGATGCAGCGGCCGCGGGTGGCGGCGGCGTTCTCCTGGGCGGCGCGGCGACTCGAGCGGAGCGCGGCGGCCGTGGTGTTCACGGCGCGTTTCATCCCCTTCGCGCGGATCGCGGTGACGGTCACGGCCGGGGCGACGCGGGTGCCGCCGCGGCGGTTCCTCGGGATGTGCGCGGTCGCGGCCACGGGGTGGGCGGCCTATCAGGCGCTCATCGGCGCGGCCGTCGCCCTGATCCTCCCGGGCGGACCGCTCGTGGCCGTGCTCGTCTCGATCGGCGTCGCGCTCGTGGTCGGATTCGCGGTCGACGCCGTGCTGACCAGACGGGCGCGCGCCCGCCCCTGAGCGAGAGGGCGGGCGCGCGGGGGGGGCTACTCGCCCGCGAGACCGCCCAGCAGGTGGCCGAAGGATCGCCCCTCGCCCAGGTACGAGGCCGGATCGAACGGATCCTCCGCCGTCACGGGTGCACGTCGGGCGATCGCCTCGGCGAGCTCGCGCGCACCCTTGTCGACGCGGGCGCCGAGCGGGGCGACGTCGTCACCGGATCCTCCCCAGTCCGACGACGCGGCGAAGACACCGGTCGAGACCGCATCCGCGTGGAGATAGGCGAACAGGGGGCGGATGGCGTAGTCGATC
Source organism: Microbacterium sp. NPDC089189 (assembly GCF_040685095.1). Classification (NCBI taxonomy): domain Bacteria; kingdom Bacillati; phylum Actinomycetota; class Actinomycetes; order Micrococcales; family Microbacteriaceae; genus Microbacterium; species Microbacterium sp. NPDC089189. Next base: position 7,677 of record NZ_JBFBHG010000018.1, on the reverse strand, counting down.
GCCAGCGAGTGCCGCGCCGTGCCCGCATTGGCTCCGATGAGCACCGGGGTGCCGCGCAGCGCATCGGGGTCGAGCACGTCGATGAACGACTTGAACAGCCCCGAGTAGCTCGTCGAGAAGATCGGGGTGACCACGATCAGCGCGTCCGCCGAGACGACCGTGTTGAGCATCGTCTCGAGGGCGGGCGGCGCGAAACCGGTCAGGAGGTTGTTCGTGATGTCGTGCGCGTAGTCACGCAGCTCGAACACGTCCGCCGTGGCCTCGATGTCGCGCTCGGTCAGCTCGCGCGCGGTCGCGGCCAGCAGCCGGTCGGCGAGCATCCGTGTCGACGACGGGTTCGACAACCCCGCCGAGATCACCGCGATGCGCCGGGCACTCATGCGTTGCTCCGAGCGGCCGCGAGCCCGAAGGCGGAACCGGCGGGCTGGACCGTGTCCTGGTAGGGCGAGCCCGCCGTGAGGTTGTCACCGCGGTTGGCCCGCGGCGTCGCCTGACGGGAGGGTCCGTCGCCGTACGCGGCGCGGACGAGGTTCGCGTGGGTCGGCGCGTCGGGCACCTCGGCGGGGCGGTTCTTCGCCAGCTCGCGGCGCAGCACCGGCACGACCTCGCCGCCCAGGATGTCGAGCTGCTCGAGCACCGTCTTCAGCGGGAGTCCGGCGTGGTCCATGAGGAAGAGCTGACGCTGGTAGTCGCCGTAGAGCTCGCGCATGCCCGCGTACCGGTCGATGACCTGCTGCGGCGAGCCGACGGTGAGCGGCGTCATCTGCGTGAAGTCCTCCATCGAGGGCCCGTGGCCGTAGACGGGCGCGTTGTCGAAGTAGGGGCGGAACTGGGTGACCGCGTCCTGCGACTTGGCGCTCATGAAGACCTGGCCGCCGAGTCCCACGATGGCCTGCTCGGGCGTGCCGTGACCGTAGTGCGCGTAGCGCTGGCGGTACAGCGCGATGAGGCGCTGGTAGTGCTCCGCCGGCCAGAAGATGTTGTTGGCGAAGAAGCCGTCGCCGTAGTACGCGGCCTGCTCGGCGATCTCGGGGGTGCGGATGGAGCCGTGCCAGACGAACGGCGCGACGCCGTCGAGCGGCCGGGGCGTGGCCGTGAAGCCCTGCAGCGGCGTGCGGAACTTGCCCTCCCAGTCCACGACGTCCTCACGCCACAGCTTGTGCAGCAGCGCGTAGTTCTCGAGGGCCAGGGGCAGCCCCTGACGGATGTCCTTGCCGAACCACGGGTAGACCGGGCCGGTGTTGCCGCGACCGAGCATGATGTCGGTGCGCCCCTCCGACACGTGCTGCAGCATCGCGAAGTCCTCGGCGATCTTCACCGGGTCGTTGGTCGTGATGAGCGTCGTCGCGGTCGACATGATGAGGCGCTCGGTCTGCGCGGCGATCGCCGCGAGCGTCGTCGTGGGCGACGACGACCAGAACGGCGGGTTGTGGTGCTCGCCGAGCGCGAAGACGTCGAGCCCCACCTCTTCGGCGTGCTTGGCCATCGTGATCGTGTTGCGGATGCGCTCCGCCTCGCTGGGCGTGTGCCCGGACACGGGGTCCTGGGTGATGTCGCTGACGGTGAAGATGCCGAACTGCATTCCCTGCCAGGTGGTGTTCTCGCTCACGATGCCTTTCCCGCTTCCCGGATGCGGTGGCGCATCCGTTCTATGCAAATGAATATAAACCCTGTAACACCCTCAGCGCGAGAGTATTCCCCGCACCTGTCCGGGACATGCGACGAATCGAGGGGAATGCTGCTCACCCTGCCGCAGCGGCCACACCTTACCGCCGACCGCCACCCCGGGGCGACGCGCGCGGCGGGGCGATAGTGTCGGCGCGATGAGCGATCCGCAGACCTCCCCCACGCCGACGCGCCCGCGCCGTCGCGTGCCGTTCTGGGACAACGCGCGCTTCGCCTGCATCGTCCTGGTCGTGCTGGGGCACGCCACCCAGCGGCTCACGTACGACTCCGACGTCGCCCTCTCGCTCTACCTGCTGGTGTACGCGTTCCACATGCCCGCGTTCGCCATCATCTCGGGCTACTTCTCCAAGGCCGGCGCCCCGGGACGCCGGCAGATGGCGCGGGTGATCACCGACATCCTGCTGCCCTATCTGATCTTCGAGACGCTGTGGACGATCACCAAGTTCCTCGTCGAGGGCCAGGCCAACCCGAATCCGACGCAGCCGTCGTGGACGCTCTGGTTCCTGCTGGCGCTCGGGATCTTCCGCCTCGTCCTGCCCTACCTCGCGCTGCTGCGCTGGCCGCTGCTGTGGACGTTCGTCATCTCGATCGGCGTGGGCTACCTGCCCAACATCGACTCGACCCTGTCGCTGTCGCGCACGCTCGGGCTGCTCTTCTTCTTCACGCTCGGCTGGTGGCTGCGCGAGCACGACGTCGTCGACCGCCTGCGTCTGCTGCGCAGCCGCCCCTGGTGGCTCGTCGTGGGGGCGAGCGCCGTGATCGCGGCGGCGGCCGCCGTCGCCTACGTCTACGTCGACGTGTGGCGGGACGTGAACCTGCGCACCTGGCTCTTCTACGACGAGGGCTACGCCGCCCTCGGCGGAGAGCAGTGGTGGGCCGGCGGCATCCGCATCGCCCTGATCGCCATCGCCCTCATCCTCAGCACGGCGTTCTTCGTGCTCGTGCCGCGCCGGGCCACGTGGTGGACCGCCTTCGGGCAGTACACGATGTACGTCTACCTGCTGCACTCGTTCGTGCTCTACCCGTTCCGCGAGTCCGGCGTGCTGCGCGGGCTCGACCCCACGTGGATCTGGCTGCCCGTCGTGTGCGTGGCGGCGGTGCTGATCGCGCTCGGGCTCGCGACCCGCCCCGTGCGGCGGGTCTTCCGCCCGCTCGTGGAGCCGCGGTGGCCCTGGCTCTTCGCCGACCGGACGCTCGCCGCGCGCGAGGGGCACCGCAGCGACCCGACCGGATCGCGTCGACCGGCGACGGCCGATCCCGCGCCGCGTGCGCCGCGGACGCCGCGCTGACCTCAGCCGAAGAGCCCCGCCCCGACATAGGAGCCCGCGGACGCCCCGGGCGGCACCGCCCACACGCCGGAGCCCACGTGCCGCAGGTACTCCGACAGCAGGTCGGTCGACATGGCGCGCTGGAGCTGGATGAACTGCTCCGGCGACCGCTGGTACGACAGGAAGAACAGTCCCGCCTCGAGCGCGCCCAGCCCGTCGTTGCCGTCGACGAAGTTGTAGCCGCGCCGGAGGATGCGCATGCCGTCGTGCGCATCCGGGTGGACGATCCCGACGTGCGAGTGCGGATCGATCCGGGGAGCGCCCGCCTCATCCGTCGCCGCGAAGTCGGGGGCGGTGAACTCCGAACCGCCCGAGAGCGGCTCGCCCTCACCCTTGCCTCGGCCGATCGTGCGTTCCTGCTCCGCCAGGCGGAGCCGATCCCAGGTCTCGATCGTCTGACGGATGCGCCTGGCCACCAGGAAGCTGCCGCCGGCGAGCCAGGGCGCGCCGTCCGCGGCCGCCGCCCACACGAACGAGTCGAGACCCTCGCGATCGGACTCGAGGATGTTGGCCGTGCCGTCTTTGAACCCGAACAGGTTCCGCGGCGTCGCCTGCGCCGCACTCGTCTTGGAGGTGCGCCCGAAACCCAGCTGCGACCAGCGGATGCGTGCGCGGCCGAAGGCGATGCGGCTGAGGTTGCGAATGGCGTGCACCGCCACCTGCGGGTCGTCGGCGCACGCCTGCACGCAGAGGTCGCCGCCGGAGCGGAGCGGGTCGAGGTCGTCGCCGAGGAAGCGCGGAAGGGGTGTCAGCAGGGACGGGCGCTGTGCCGCGATGCCGAAGCGATCGGCCCCCTCCCGCTCGAAGAGGGTGGGACCGAAGCCGAAGGTCACCGTCAGCGAGCTCGCCGGAAGCCCGAGAGCCTCGCCGGTGTCGTCGGGCGGGGCCTGCGGCGAGCCGCCGATCGCACCGGACGCGCTCACATCCAGCCCCTGGGTCATGCGTGAAGCGGCATACGACCAGTCCTGGAGCAGGGTGATCAGGTCGTCGCGGGTGGCGGAGTCGGCCATGTCGAACGCCGCGAAGTGCAGATGGTCCTGCACCGCCGTCGTGATGCCCGCCTGGTGATCGCCGTAGAAGGCGTGCACGCCGCCCGACGCCGTGTCGCCACGGGCGCCGCCCACGGCGACGGTGGCGACCGCTCCCCCCACCGCCCCCGCGGCCAGGCCCGCGGCGCCGGCGCCGAGCAGGCCCAGGAGCCCGCGCCGGCTGAGCCCCGCGGCGGGGCTCAGCACGGCGGGCGATTCCGCGGGCTGCTCGGCGGCCGACGGCCGCGGGTCGAGGTCGGTCACGACAGGACGGTCCCGGTGAGCTGCGAGAGCGGCTCGGCGAGCGCGTTGAGGAGGTCGGTCAGGGTGCGCTTGTCGGCATCCGTCAGCTGCGCGTAGCCCGCGAAGCCGGCATCCCAGCTGCCGTACGTCGCCAGCTGCTCCTCGAGCGCCGCGTAGCCGGCGTCGATGTCGTCGACGAGTGCCGGGCCCTCGCTCTTGGACTCCGCGAAGTCGCGCACGAGCGAGTAGGCCATCTTCGACCCCTCGACGTTCGCGACGAAGTCGTACAGGTCGGTGCCGCTCCACCAGTCCTCTTCGCCGGTGATCTTGCCGGTGGCCACCTCGTCGAGCAGGGCGATGGCGCCGTTGGAGATGCCCGCGACGCCCTGCTCGTCGAGCGCCGTCGAGAACTCGTCCGAGTGGACGTAGTCGTTGAGCTCGGCGATGTCGCTCACGAGCGTGTCGGCGTATCCCTGCCGCTCGGCCGGGGTGGACGGCGCCCAGTCCTGCCAGGCGGGGGTGACCCCGTCGGCGTTCAGCGCGTCCTGCGCGGGCACCCAGAGGTCCTTCTCGATGCGGTGGAAGCCGGTCCAGTCCAGGCTCTCGGCGACCGCATCCACCTCGCGGTAGTCGATCTTCGGGTCGAGGTCGCCGAGCGACTCCGCCACCGGCTCGATGCGCTCGTAGTACGCGCGCACCTGCGGGAAGAGCGTCCGCGCGGTGGCGTCGTCCGCCGCGACGTAGGCCGCGGCGAGCTCGTCCACGGCGGGAACGAGCTTCTCCACCTGATCCTTCACGAACGCCGCGTAGAGCGTGACCGCCTGCTGCTTCTGCTCGGCGTCGTCGCCCGTGACCGCCACGGCCTCGCCGCTGACCCCGAACGCGGCGCGTCCCACGCCGTCGCCGACCATGCCCGGCTTGCAGAGCGTGAAGTAGTCGCCCGGCTGGGCCACCACGGTGAGGGTGCGCGACGCACCGGGGGCGATGTTCTCGACCTCGCCGACGATGCGCAGGCCGTCCGAGGCGAGCAGATAGAACTCGCTCACCTGGCTCCCGGTGTTGGCGACCTCGAAGGCCAGCGTGCCGCTGGTCGAGGTCGCGGCCGAGACGTCGCACGTCGTGTCGGTGGAGGTCACGGTCAATGCCTCGGCGGCGGCGACATCCGCTTTGGCGACGCAGCCGGCCAGGACGAGGGCGGCCACTCCGAGGGCGGCGGCGCCGCCGATCATGCGCTGAACTGTCATGGTGTTCCTTGCTGTGCGGGAGCGACCGCGTCGCTCACTCGGTGGGAGGGGATGCGGCGGCGGGCGCCGCGGAGGAAGACGGCGCCGACGATGACGACGTAGGCGGCCCAGGCGATCACCTGGAGCCAGCTCATCCGCGGCATGAAGCCGACGGTGGCCTGGAGGACGGCGGCGAGGGCGCCGCCGGGAGCGATGACCGTGCCGACGTCGAACGCCCATCCCCACGGGAACCCGGCCGCCCCCACGGCCACGACGCCGGTCAGCGGGTCGATGGGCGCTCCCGCCGCGAACGGGCCGGGAAGGACCGCGGCCTCCTGCAGATCGTGGATCGCGTAGGCCAGCACCCCCGCCGCGACGACGATGAGCAGCGCCCCGGTCCAGGTGAAGAACACCCGGAGATCCAGGCGCACCATGCCGCGGGAGATGAACCAGCCCAGCAGCACCGCCACGGCGAGGCCGATCACGGCGCCGAGGAGGGCCGTGGGCGCGTCGCCGAAGGACTGCACCATCGACCACAGCAGGAGGGTGGTCTCGATCCCCTCGCGTGCGACCGAGACGAACCCGAGCGCCACGATGCCCCAGAGCGACCCGGTGGCCAGGGCCCGGTCGATGTCGCCCTCGAGCACGCGCTTGAGGCCGCGTCCGGCCCGCTGCATCCAGAAGATCATCCCGGTGACCATCGCGACGGCCACGAGCGACAACGAGCCGCCGATGATCTCCTGCGCCTCGAAGGTCAGCGAGTACGCGCCGAAGGTGAGCACGGCGCCGATGACGAGCGAGAGGAGGACGGCGAGAGCCACGCCGATCCACAGCCGCGGCAGCACGTCGCGGCGTCCGAGCCGCGAGAGGTACGCGGCGAGGATGCCCACGACGATCGCCGCCTCGAGGCCCTCTCGAAGCCCGATGAGAAGAGTGGACAGCACGCGTCGACGTCCTTCAGTAGGAGGTAAGGCTCACCTAAGCCCGGAGTGACAGTACTCCTCCGACGACCCCGAGACAATTCGCCACTCGGGCGGTAACGCTCGGCAACATTCGCGCACCGATCGCCGGGCGGTCGTAGCGTCGGAGCATGAGCACGCCCTCCCTCCCGGTTCTCGACCTCTCCCGCCTGAACGACGGCCCCGCCGCGGCCGCCGCCTTCCGCGACGATCTGCGCGCGGCCACGCACGAGGTCGGGTTCTTCTACCTCGTCGGCACCGGCGTCACCCCGGAGCTGGCCGGACGGCTCGAGCGGGCGGCCCGCGACTTCTTCGCGCTACCGGAGGCCGACAAGCTCGCGATCGAGAACGTCAAGAGCCCGCACTTCCGCGGTTACACGCGCGTCGGCGGCGAGCTCACCCAGGGCAAGGTCGACTGGCGCGAGCAGATCGACATCGGGCCGGAGCGCGACGCGATCGACGACCCCGAAGCGCCGGACTTCGCCCGCCTCACCGGGCCGAACCTGTGGCCCGCCGCCCAGCCCGAGCTCCGCGACGTCGTCACCGAGTGGCACGACCGGCTGACCGAGATCGCGCGGACGCTCCTGCGCGAGTGGGCCGTCGTGCTGGGCGCGCCGAGCGACTACTTCGACCGCCACTTCGGCGACCCGTCGACGCTCATCAAGATCGTCCGCTACCCCGGCAGCGACGCTCCCGAGCCGCAGCAGGGCGTGGGGGCGCACAAGGACTCGGGTGTCCTCACCCTGCTCTGGGTCGAGCCCGGCAAGGGCGGCCTGCAGGTCGAGCGCGACGGCCAGTGGGTCGATGCCCCGCCGATCGACGGTTCGTTCGTCGTGAACATCGGCGAGCTCCTCGAGTACGCCACGCAGGGCTACCTGATCGCGACCAACCACCGCGTCGTGTCGCCGCGCTACCCCGAGGACCGCATCTCGGTGCCGTTCTTCTTCAACCCCGCACTCGATGCCCGCCTGCCGCTCATCGAGCTGCCCGCCGAGCTCGCCGCGCAGGCCCGGGGTGTGACGCAGGACCCGACGAACCCCATCCACGCGCTCTACGGCGAGAACGCGCTGAAGTCGCGCCTGCGCGCCCACCCCGACGTGGCCGCCATCCACCACCCCGACCTGGTCGCCGCCCGCGCCTGACCCCGCCCGCCGCACCCGCGAGACAGCACTTTCGCGCCGAGACCGTGGGTTTAACCCACGGTCTCGGC
>NZ_JBFBHG010000017.1:0-87989 GCF_040685095.1 Microbacterium sp. NPDC089189 | reverse complement strand
AGGATGATCTCGGTGACATCCTCCTTCACACCCGGGACGGTGCTGAACTCGTGCAGCACGCCGTCGAGACGGATGCTGGTGACCGCTGCACCCGGGATGGAGGACAGGAGGCTGCGACGAAGCGCGTTGCCGATGGTGTAACCGAAGCCGGGCTCAAGCGGCTCGATGACGAAACGGCTGCGGAACTCCCCGACCTTCTCCTCGGTCAGAGTGGGACGCTGTGCGATGAGCACGATGTGTTCCTTTCGGCTAAGTGCCCGCTATATGACACTTGCGTGGGTGAGGTGTTGAGTTGTCATCGGGATGCCGGATGCTCCGCCGAGCGGAGCGATCCGGCATCCCGCACAGAAGGGGAAGCGTCAGACGCGGCGACGCTTCGGCGGACGGCAGCCGTTGTGCGCCTGGGGCGTGACGTCCTGGATCGAGCCCACCTCGAGGCCCGCGGCGGTCAGCGAACGGATCGCCGTCTCGCGACCCGAACCCGGGCCCTTGACGAAGACGTCGACCTTCTTGACGCCGTGCTCGGCGGCCTGACGGGCAGCCGACTCGGCGGCCATGCCGGCCGCGTACGGGGTCGACTTGCGCGAGCCCTTGAAGCCGACGCCACCCGAGGAGGCCCAGCTGATGACGGCGCCCGAGGGGTCCGTGATCGAGACGATCGTGTTGTTGAACGTCGACTTGATGTGGGCGTGGCCCACGGCGATGTTCTTCTTCTCCTTGCGGCGCGGCTTGCGCGCAGCGGACTTGGCCTGTGCCATGTGCGTGTTCTCCTAAAACCCTGGGGGGCGCGCCTTAGCGCGCCTTCTTCTTGCCGGCGACGGTGCGCTTCGGACCCTTGCGCGTACGCGCGTTGGTCTTGGTGCGCTGACCGCGCACGGGCAGGCCACGGCGGTGACGGATGCCCTCGTAGGAACCGATCTCGACCTTGCGGCGGATGTCGGCGGCAACCTCGCGGCGAAGATCGCCCTCGACCTTGTAGTTGCCCTCGATGTAGTCGCGGAGCGCGATGAGCTGGTCATCGGTGAGGTCCTTGACGCGGATGCTCTCATCGACGTCCGTGGACTTCAGGATTTCGACGGAACGGGTACGGCCGATGCCGTAGATGTACGTGAGTGCGATCACCACGCGCTTATCGCGCGGGATGTCGACGCCGGCAAGACGTGCCATGCGGCTCTCCTAGGAGTGTTGTGGAGGTGTGAAGCACGATCTGTGCGCGGGCCTCCGCCCGCGGTGTCCCCCGCGCGGACGCGGGATCTGATCGTGCCGAAGATGTATTGAGTTGTGTCTGCAGCCCGGTGCGGGCGGACCCTCACCGGAGACGCTCACGGCTCCGTGCGGCGATGCCGCACCGAGCCGGTGGCGTCAACCCTGGCGCTGCTTGTGACGCGGGTTGGACTTGCAGATGACCATGACACGCCCGTGACGACGGATCACCTTGCAGTGATCGCAGATGGGCTTGACGCTGGGGTTGACCTTCATGATGTTCCTGATTTCGCTGTCTTCGTGCCCGCGGAACGGGCCGTTACTTCTCGACCGGTCTAGCGGTAGCGGTAGACGATGCGCCCTCGGGTGAGGTCGTAGGGCGACAGCTCCACGACGACACGGTCCTCGGGGATGATGCGGATGTAGTTCTGTCGCATCTTCCCGGAGATCGTGGCGAGCACCTTGTGCCCGTTGCTCAGCTCGACGCGGAACATCGCGTTCGGCAGAGCCTCGGAGATCACGCCCTCGATCTCGATGACACCGTCTTTCTTAGCCATAGCCTCGTTGTCGCTCATGCAGACCGGTCGATCTGCGGTGGATGGGATTTCGGTGCGAACAGGCCTCTGTCGGCGACACGCCAACGAAGGCGCAAAGCACCAAAGATCAACTATAGGTGATAGAACACGCCGGCGCCACTCGGCGTCTCAGCCGGCGAAGCGCGCGACGAGATCGGCCTGCGGGTCGCCCGTGAGCGTGGAGTTCGAGATGACCTCGCCGTCGATGGCGATCGTCGGCGTCGCGACGCCGCTCTGCCCGGGCTGGATGGGGGTCTTGCCCGTGGCGAACTTCACGAACTGCGTGTAGGTGCCGTTGTTGATGCCGTCGGCCACATCGGTGGCGCCGACACCTTCGGCGATCGAGATCAGCTCGGCGTTCGTCAGACCCTCGGTGTTCTCCGCGGGCTGGCTCGCGAAGAGCGCCTGCAGGTACGGCAGGGCGAGGTCGGGGTGGGCGTCCGCGACCACGTACATCGCGTTGGCCGCGCGCGTGGAGTAGTCCGTCCCGAGCGAGAGCCGGTCGAGGATCGAGATCGGGTGGATGTTGAGCGTGATCGTGCCGTCATCCACCATCTGCTCGATGGAGGGCCCGTACGTCGACTCGAAGTTGCCGCAGACGGGGCACATGAAGTCGACGTAGGTGTCGAGAGTGCCGTCGCCGTCGCCGACGGCGATCGCGCCGGTCTCGGAATCGATCGTCGCCGCCTGAGGCTGCGTGCCCGGACCGGATGCCGCGTTGTTGAACACCACCACGAGCGCGCCCACGGCGACGATCACCACGACCGCGGCCACGCTGATCCAGATCGCGAACCAGTTCGTCTTGCTCTTCACCGCTGCCATCGTGCGTCCTATCCGATCTCGACCGGGCGCACACCGAACGGAGCAAGCCCCGCGGCCCCTCCGTCAGCGGCCGTGAGCACCCAGATGCCACCATCATGTATGGCGACGCTATGTTCCCAATGTGAGCCGGACGTGCCGTCGACGGTGGAGACCGTCCAGTCGTCGTCCTCGATGAACGTCTCCTCGGAGCCGGCCACGACCATGGGCTCGATCGCGAGGACCAGGCCGGGATGCACGCGGGGGCCCGGATCCGGCGTCCGGTAGTTGAAGACGGACGGCGCCTCGTGCATCTTGCGTCCGATGCCGTGGCCGACGTAGTCGCGGAGGATTCCGTAGCCGTGGCCGGATGCGGCGATGTGCGCCTCGATGGCGGCACCGATCTCGCCGATGTGGTTCGCGGTCGCCATGGCGGCGATTCCCGCCCACAGCGACCCCTCGGTCACCTGCGAGAGGGTCTCGCGCTCGGCGACGAGCTCGGGACGGGACGGATCGGGCAGCACGATCGTGATCGCCGAGTCGCCGTTCCATCCACGGAACTGCGCCCCGGAGTCGATCGACACGATGTCGCCCGGCTCGAGCACGCGGTCGCCGGGGATCCCGTGCACGACCTGCTCGTTCACCGACACGCAGGTGGTGTGACGGTAGCCGCGCACCATCTGGAAGTTCGACTCCGCACCCCGACCCGAGATGATGCGCGCCGCGGCGGCATCCAACTCCCCGGTCGTGACGCCGGGGGCGATCATGTCGCGCACGGCGTCGAGCGACGCCGCCGTGATGAGTCCCGGCTCCACCATGCTGCGGAGCTGGGCGGGTGTCTTGTAGATCGAGCGGCGCAGCACGGGTCAGGCTTCGGGCGAGAGGCCGCGCGCGATGAGCGCCACGAGGATCCGCTCGGTGATCTCGTCGAGCGTGCCGACGCCGTCGATCGCGTCGACGATCCCCCGCTCGCGGTAGACGCCGAGGATGGGGGCGGTCTCGCTCTCGTAGATCGAGAGGCGGTGCGCGATGACGTCGGCCGTGTCGTCGGTGCGGCCCTGCTCCTCGGCGCGCTTCGTGAGGCGGGCGATGCTCTCCTCACGGGCGACATCGAGTTCGATGACCGCGTCGAGAGTCTCCCCGCGAGCGTCGAGGAAGGCGTCCAGGTCGGCGACCTGCGCGAGGTTGCGCGGGTAGCCGTCCAGCAGGAAGCCCGCCGCCGCGTCGTCCTGCGCGAGCCGGTCGCGCACGACCTCGCTCGTCAGGGCGTCGGGCACCAGGTTGCCGGCTTCGATGATGGCCTGCACCTGACGGCCCAGCTCCGTGCCCTCCGAGATGTTCGCGCGGAAGACGTCTCCGGTCGAGATCGCGGGGACGAGGAACGCCTGGGCGATCCGCACGCCCTGCGTGCCCTTGCCGGAGCCCTGCGGGCCGACGATCAGAAGACGAGCCGTCATCGCAGAAGCCCCTCGTAGTGACGCTGCTGGAGCTGAGCGTCGATCTGCTTCACCGTCTCGAGTCCGACGCCGACCATGATGAGGATCGACGTGCCGCCGAACGGGAAGTTCTGGTTGGCGCTGACCGTGGCCAGCGCGATCAGCGGTATGAGCGCGACCAGACCCAGATAGATGGAACCGGGAAGCGTGATGCGCGTCAGGACGTAGTCGAGGTACTCCGCCGTCGGGCGTCCCGCACGGATGCCGGGGATGAATCCGCCGTACTTCTTCATGTTGTCGGCGACGTCGACCGGGTTGAACGTGATCGCGACGTAGAAGTAGGTGAATCCGACGATCAGCAGGAAGTAGATCAGCCAGTAGAGCGGGTGGTCGCCGCGCGTCAGGTAGTTCTGGATCCAGACGACCCACGGGGCGAGTTCGCCGTCGGCGTTGGGGGTCTGGTTGAACTGCGAGATCAGCGCCGGGATGTACAGGAGCGACGAGGCGAAGATCACGGGCACGACGCCGGCCATGTTCACCTTGATCGGGATGTAGGTGTTGGTGCCGCCGTACGTGCGGCGTCCGACCATCCGCTTGGCGTACTGGACCGGGATGCGGCGTTGCGATTGTTCGACGAACACCACCAACGCGACGATCACGACACCGACGGCGAGCACCAGGAGGAAGATCTCGAAACCGCGCGAGGCCCAGATGGCGCCCATGGCGGCCGGGAAGGTCGCGGCGATCGAGGTGAAGATCAGCAGCGACATGCCGTTGCCGATGCCCTTCTCGGTCACGAGCTCGGCGAACCACATGATGAGGCCGGTACCGGCGGTCATCGTGATGATCATCAGGAGCTGCGCCCACCACGCGTCGTTGGTGAGGAGCTGCTCACAGGCGGCGACGCCCGTGTTGCCGAAGAGCTGGCCGCTGCGGGCCACGGTGACGAGCGTCGTGGACTGCAGCAGTGCCAGCGCGATCGTCAGGTAGCGCGTGTACTGCGTGAGCCGTGCCTGGCCCGCCTGGCCCTCCTTGTAGAGGGTCTCGAAGTGCGGGATCACCACGCGCAGCAGCTGGACGATGATCGTCGCGGTGATGTAGGGCATGACACCCAGCGCGAAGATCGACAGCTGCAGCAGCGCGCCGCCGGAGAACAGGTTCACCAGCGACAGGACGCCCTGCGTGCTCGACGTGTCGGCGAGACACGACTGCACATTCGGGAAGTCGACGAAGGGCGACGGCACATGGGCACCGAGGCGATAGAGCGCGATGATGCCCAGGGTGAAAGCGATCTTCCGACGCAGGTCAGGCGTGCGGAACACGCGCGCGATAGCGCTGAACACGTGGATTCCTCCAGAAGGGGTTCCGGCGCGCAGGAGGCGCACAGGATCCCAGGTTAGCCCACCGCGGCCTCGGCCGAGTCGCGAGACGGACTCCGGAAATGCGAGAGGGGCCGGAGATCGACTCCGGCCCCTCCACGCGACTTACTTGATGGTGCCGCCTGCGGCGACGATCTTCTGCTCAGCCGAGCCCGAGACCTTGTCGACCTCGACGTTCAGCTTCACCGAGATGTCGCCGGTGCCGAGCACCTTGACCTTCTCGTTCTTGCGCACCGCACCCTTGGCGACCAGGTCACCGACGGTGACGTCGCCACCCGAGGGGTACAGCTCCGCGAGCTTGTCCAGGTTCACGACCTGGTACTCGACGCGGAACGGGTTCTTGAACCCGCGCAGCTTCGGCGTACGCATGTGCAGCGGCATCTGGCCACCCTCGAACCCGACCTTGACCTGGTACCGGGCCTTCTGACCCTTGGTTCCACGGCCTGCGGTCTTACCCTTGGATCCCTCACCGCGACCGACACGGGTCTTCGCGGTGTTGGAGCCGGGGACGGGACGCAGGTGGTGCACCTTCAGCACACCGGGACGCGTTGCCGCGACATCCTTCTTCTCCGCCTTGGGCGCTGCGGCCTTCTTGGCGGCGGGCTTACGGGTCGTCTTGGCAGCCGGCTTCGCAGCCGTCTCCTCGACGTTCTCGTTCTCAGCCATTAGTCGATCTCCTCAACCTTGACGAGGTGAGCCACGGTCTTGACGTAACCGCGCGTCTGCGCGTCGTCGGGACGGACGACCGAGTCGCCGATCCGCTTGAGGCCGAGGCTGCGCAGCGTGTCACGCTGGTTCTGCTTCTCGCTCACCTTGGACTTGACCTGCGTGACCTTCAGACGCTGGGCCATCAGGCACCTACCTTCGATGCGGCCACGGCTTCAGCCTCGGCACGGACCAGACGGGCGGGGGCGACCTGGTCGAAGTCGAGCCCACGACGGGCGGCGACCTGGCGCGGCTCTTCGAGCTGCTTCAGGGCCTCGACGGTCGCGTGCACGATGTTGATCGTGTTCGACGAGCCGAGCGACTTGGACAGGACGTCGTGGATGCCGGCGCACTCGAGCACGGCGCGGACGGGACCACCGGCGATAACACCGGTACCGGCGGCAGCCGGACGCAGCAGGACCACGCCAGCGGCGGCCTCACCCTGCACGGGGTGCGGGATGGTCGAGCCCGAGCGGGGGACGCGGAAGAAGTTGCGCTTGGCTTCCTCGACACCCTTCGAGATCGCCAGGGGCACCTCGCGGGCCTTGCCGTAGCCGACGCCCACCAGACCGTTGCCGTCACCGACGACCACGAGAGCGGTGAAGCTGAAGCGACGACCACCCTTGACGACCTTCGACACGCGGTTGATCGTGACGACGCGCTCGAGGAACTGGCTCTCCGAGCGGTCGCGCGAGTTGCGATCGCGGTTGGGGTTGCGCTCGCGACCGCCGCGGCGGGCCTCACGAGGCTCGCGCGAGGCGTCAGCCTCGGGCGCTGCAGCCGTAGCGGCGGCGTCGGTCACTTCGGTCTCCTTGATTTCACTCACAGGTTCAGCCCTCCTTCGCGGGCGCCCTCGGCGATCGCGGCGACACGACCGGCGTAGCGGTTGCCACCACGGTCGAAGACGACGTCCGCGACACCCGCGGCCTTTGCGCGCTCCGCGAGGAGCTCGCCGACCTTGCGGGCCTTGGCGGTCTTGTCACCGTCGAACCCGCGCAGGTCGGTTTCGAGGGTCGAGGCAGAGGCCACGGTGTGGCCCTTGCTGTCGTCGACGACCTGCACGAAGACGTGGCGGGCCGAACGGGTCACGACGAGGCGCGGACGCTGCGAGGTGCCTTCGATCTTCTTGCGAAGACGCGTGTGGCGACGTGCGCGGGCCTGGGACTTCGAAGTCACAGCCATGGTTACTTACCAGCCTTTCCGGCCTTGCGCCGAACGACCTCGCCGGCGTAGCGCACACCCTTGCCCTTGTACGGCTCGGGCTTGCGGATCTTGCGGATGTTGGCAGCCGCCTCACCGACGGCCTGCTTGTCGATGCCGCTCACGGTGAGCTTGTTGTTGCCCTCCACCGTGAAGGTGATCCCGGCGGGCGGGTCGACGAGGACGGGGTGCGAGAAGCCGAGGGCGAACTCGACCGAGCTGCCCTTCTGAGCGACGCGGTAACCCGTGCCGACGACCTCGAGGCCCTTGGTGTAGCCCTCGGTGACGCCGATGATGTTGTTGCTGATGAGCGTGCGGGTCAGGCCGTGGAGCGACCGCGACTCGCGCTCGTCGTCGGGCCGGGTGACGAGAACCTGGTTCTCCTCGACCGCGACCGTGAGCGGACGCGAAACGGTGAGCGTGAGCTCCCCCTTCGGGCCCTTGACGGCGACATCCTGACCGGAGACCGAAACGGTCACACCGGCGGGGATGTCAATGGGAAGACGTCCGATACGCGACATGGAGTGTCACCACACGTAGGCGAGGACTTCCCCACCCACGCCCTTCGACTCGGCCTGACGGTCCGTGAGCAGACCGGAGGAGGTGGACAGGATCGCGACGCCCAGGCCACCGAGAACGGTGGGGATCTCCGTGGAGCGTGCGTACACGCGGAGACCGGGCTTCGAGACGCGCTTGATGCCGGCGATCGACCGCTCGCGGTTCGGGCCGTACTTCAGCGTCAGGGTGAGGGTCTGGCCGACGCGTGCATCGGTGACCTCCCAGCCGGAGATGTAGCCCTCGCGCTGGAGGATCTCGGCGATGTGGGTCTTGAGCTTGGAGCTCGGCAGCGACACGGAGTCGTGGTGCGCCGAGTTCGCGTTGCGCAGACGGGTCAGCATGTCTGCGACCGGGTCTGTCATCGTCATGATGGTTATCCTTCGTTCACCAGGTTTCGACCGCCGTTACACGACGGCCGACCTGTGGTGGAATCCGGCGGATGCCGGAGGGTGTTACGCCTGGGCTTCTGCCTGGCGGAACGGGAAGCCGAGGTGGCGCAGCAGGGCGCGTCCCTCGTCGTCCGTGGTGGCCGAGGTCACCACGGTGATGTCGAAACCGCGCACGCGGTCGATCTTGTCCTGATCGATCTCGTGGAAGACCGACTGCTCCTGCAGACCGAACGTGTAGTTGCCGTTGCCGTCGAACTGACGCTCGGACAGACCGCGGAAGTCACGGATGCGGGGAAGCGCCAGGTTGACCAGACGGTCCAGGAACTCCCAGGCGCGGTCACCGCGAAGCGTGACGTGCGCCCCGATCGCCTGTCCCTCGCGCAGCTTGAACTGCGCGATGGACTTGCGGGCCTTCGTGACGATCGGCTTCTGGCCGGTGATCTTCACGAGGTCGTCGACGGCGCCATCGATCACCTTGCTGTCGCGAGCTGCCTCGCCGACACCGGTGTTCACGACGACCTTGACGAGGCCGGGGATCTGCATCACGTTCTCGTACCCGAACTCGTCCCGCAGCTTCTGCTGGATCTCGTTCCGGTACTTCTGCTTCAGGCGGGGCTGGATCTTGCCAGCCGCCGCGGCAGTGTCGCTGCTCATCAGAGGTCCTTACCTGACTTCTTCGCGAAACGCACGCGAACGGTGCGCTTCACGCCGTCCTTCACCTGCTCCTCGACCCGCTTGCCGACACGCGTCGGCTTCTTGGTCGAAGGGTCGACGAGGGCGACATTGGAGATGTGGATGGGGGCTTCGATGGTCTCGATGCCGCCCGTCTTGGTGCCGCGCTGGGTCTGGCCGACACGGGAGTGGCGGGTGACGTAGTTGACGCCCTCCACGATGACGCGGTTCTGCTCGGTCAGGATCTCGAGGACCTTGCCCTGCTTGCCGCGGTCGCCGCCACGCTCCTGCGTGGCGCCCGTGATGACCTGAACGAGGTCACCCTTTTTGATTTTCGCCATGATCAGATGACCTCCGGGGCGAGCGAGACGATCTTCATGAACTTCTTGTCGCGAAGCTCACGACCGACCGGTCCGAAGATGCGGGTGCCGCGGGGCTCCCCGTCGCTCTTCAGGATGACGGCGGCGTTCTCGTCGAACTTGATGTACGAGCCGTCGGGACGACGGGTCTCCTTGACGGTACGGACGATGACGGCCTTGACCACATCGCCCTTCTTCACGTTGCCGCCCGGGATCGCATCCTTGACCGTGGCGACGATGACGTCGCCCAGGCCTGCGTAGCGCCGGTTCGAGCCGCCGAGAACACGGATGGTCAGCAGCTGCTTCGCACCGGTGTTGTCCGCGACCTTGACGCGGGATTCGTTCTGAATCACTTGTTACTCCTTGGGTTCCAAGCAGGCCCGAGGGCTTACTTGGCCTTCTCGAGGATCTCGACCAGGCGCCAGCGCTTGGTGGCGCTCAGCGGACGGGTCTCGTTGATGAGGACCAGGTCGCCGATGCCGGCGGTGTTGCCCTCGTCGTGCGCCTTGACCTTGGAGGTGCGGCGGATGACCTTGCCGTAGAGCGGGTGCTTCACGCGGTCTTCGACCTCGACGACGATGGTCTTGTCCATCTTGTCGCTGACGACGTATCCACGACGCGCCTTGCGGTAGCCGCGGGCGTCGACGTCGCGGACGTCGTGCTCGGAGCTCTCGTGGCCTGCGGCCTGCTCTTCCGTGGCAGCGGCGGCCTTCTTGGTGGTGGCCATCACTCAGCCTCTCCTTCGGCGGCGACCGGGGTGTCCTCGGTCTTCTTCGCCTTCGTCTTCTTCGCCTTCTCGGGCGCTGCGGCGACGGGCGTGGCACGAATGCCGAGCTCGCGCTCACGGATCACGGTGTAGAGACGCGCGATGTCGCGCTTCACGGCGCGGATGCGACCGTGGCTCTCCAGCTGACCGGTAGCGGACTGGAAGCGCAGGTTGAACAGCTCTTCCTTGGCCTTGCGCAGCTCCTCGACGAGGCGCTGGTCTTCGAACGTGTCGAGCTCGCTCGGGGCGAGCTGCTTGGTGCCGATCGCCATTACGCGTCGCCCTCCTCGCGCTTGATGATGCGTGCCTTGAGCGGCAGCTTGTGAATGGCACGGGTCAGCGCCTCGCGAGCGAGCTGCTCGTCGACACCGGCGACCTCGAAGAGGACGCGACCCGGCTTGACGTTGGCAACCCACCACTCGGGCGAGCCCTTACCGGAACCCATGCGGGTTTCCGCCGGCTTCTTGGTGAGCGGGCGGTCGGGGTAGATGTTGATCCACACCTTTCCACCGCGCTTGATGTGACGGGTCATCGCGATACGAGCGGACTCGATCTGACGGTTCGTCACGTAGGCCGGGGTGAGCGCCTGGATGCCGTACTCACCGAACGACACCTCGGTGCCACCGGTGGCCTGGCCCGAGCGACCCGGGTGGTGCTGCTTGCGGTACTTGACCTTGCGAGGGATGAGCATTACGCCGACGCTCCTTCTGCCACGGGGGCCTCGTTGCGGGGAGCGCGACGACGGTCGCCGCCACGGTCGTCACGACCGCGGGACGTCTTCGGCGCGTTCGCCTGCTCGCGAGCGAGCTCCTTGTTGGTGAGGTCGCCCTTGTAGATCCAGACCTTCACGCCGATGCGGCCGAAGGTGGTCTTCGCCTCGTAGAAGCCGTAGTCGATGTTCGCGCGCAGCGTGTGCAGCGGCACACGACCCGAGCGGTAGAACTCCGAACGGCTCATCTCGGCGCCGCCGAGGCGGCCGGAGACCTGGATGCGGATGCCCTTGGCACCGGCGCGCTCGGCGCCCTGCAGGCCCTTGCGCATCGCGCGGCGGAACGCCACACGTGCACTGAGCTGCTCGGCGATGCCCTGCGCGACCAGCTGAGCGTCGGCCTCGGGGTTCTTGACCTCGAGGATGTTCAGCTGGATCTGCTTGCCGGTGAGCTTCTCGAGGTCGGCGCGGATGCGCTCGGCCTCGGCGCCGCGGCGACCGATCACGATGCCCGGACGGGCGGTGTGGATGTCGACACGGACGCGGTCACGCGTGCGCTCGATCTCGATGTTGCTCACGCCGGCACGGTCGAGGCTGGTCAGCAGGAGCTTGCGGATCCTGATGTCCTCGGCCACGTAGTCGGCGTAACGCTGGCCCGGCTTCGTCGAGTCGGAGAACCACCGCGACACGTGGTCGGTGGTGATGCCGAGGCGGAAGCCGTACGGGTTGACTTTCTGTCCCATTACTTGCTCGCCTTCTTGCTCGCCGGGGCGGCCTCGGCCACCTCGGGGGTCGCCAGGACGACCGTGATGTGGCTGGTGCGCTTCTTGATCTGGAACGCACGGCCCTGGGCACGGGGCCGGAACCGCTTGAGCGTTGCACCCTCGTCGACGAACGCGTTCTTCACGAACAGGTCCTGCTCGTCGAGGAACTCGTTCGCGGCGTCGGCCTTGACTCGAGCGTTGGCGATCGCGGACGCGACCAGCTTGTAAATGGGCTCGCTCGCACCCTGCGGCGCGAACTTCAGGATCGCGAGGGCTTCCTCGGCCTGCTTGCCCTTGATGAGTGCGACGACACGACGAGCCTTCTGAGGGGTCACGCGGATGTGTCGCACGCGTGCGATGGACTCCACCATTTCTTCTCCTCTGCGCCCCGCGTCAGCGGCGGCGGCCCTTCTTGTCGTCCTTCACGTGGCCGCGGAAGGTGCGGGTGGGCGAGAACTCGCCCAGCTTGTGGCCGACCATGGTCTCGGTCACGAACACGGGGATGTGCTTGCGTCCGTCGTGGACGGCGATCGTGTGACCCAGCATCGCGGGCACGATCATCGACCGGCGGGACCAGGTCTTGATGACGTTCTTGGAACCGGCTTCGTTCTGCGACACGACCTTGCGAAGCAGGTGCTCGTCGACGAAGGGGCCCTTCTTAAGACTGCGTGGCATCTTCCTCTACTCCTACTTGCGCTTCTTGCCGGCGTTGCGACGACGGACGATGTACTTGTCGCTTTCCTTGTTCGCGTGACGCGTGCGGCCTTCCTTCTGGCCCCACGGCGACACGGGGTGACGTCCACCGGACGTCTTGCCCTCACCACCACCGTGCGGGTGGTCGACCGGGTTCATCGCGACACCGCGGACGGTCGGGCGGATGCCCTTCCAGCGGTTACGGCCTGCCTTGCCCCAGTTGATGTTCGACTGCTCGGCGTTGCCGACCTCGCCGATCGTCGCGCGGCAGCGGGCGTCCACGTTGCGGATCTCGCCCGAGGGCAGACGCAGCTGGGCGTAGGGGCCGTCCTTGGCGACCAGACGCACCGAGGCGCCGGCCGAACGGGCCATCTTCGCGCCGCCACCGGGCCGGAGCTCGATCGCGTGGATGACGGTACCGGTGGGGATGTTGCGCAGCGGCAGGTTGTTGCCGGGCTTGATGTCGGCGCCGGCGCCGGACTCGACGATGTCGCCCTGCTGGAGCTTGTTCGGCGCGATGATGTAGCGCTTCTCGCCGTCCAGGTAGTGCAGCAGCGCGATGCGAGCGGTGCGGTTGGGGTCGTACTCGATGTGAGCGACCTTGGCGTCGATCCCGTCCTTGTCGTTGCGACGGAAGTCGATCACGCGGTACTGGCGCTTGTGGCCACCACCGATGTGACGGGTCGTGATGCGACCCTGGTTGTTGCGTCCACCGGTCTTGGAGAGCGGGCGCAGCAGCGACTTCTCGGGCGTCGATCGGGTGATCTCAGCGAAGTCCGCGACCGACGAGCCGCGACGACCCGGGGTCGTCGGCTTGTACTTGCGAATAGCCATAATCTCTGTCCTCTATCCCGACCGTCAGCCGACTGCCGTGAAGATGTCGATGGTGCCCGACTTCAGCGTGACGATGGCGCGCTTGGTGTCCTTGCGCTTGCCCAGGCCGAAGCGGGTGCGACGGGCCTTGCCGACGCGGTTGATCGTGTTGACCGAGGCGACCTTGACGCCGAAGATCTTCTCGATGGCGAGCTTGATCTCGGTCTTGTTCGCGCGGGTGTCCACGTAGAACGTGTACTTGCCCTCGTCGATCAGGCCGTAGCTCTTCTCCGAAACGACCGGCTTCAGGATGATCTCGCGCGGGTCCTTGTTCACGGCGGTCATGCCGAGACCTCCTCGGTGGTCGCCTTCGCTGCGACGAACGCGTCGTAGGCGGCCTTGGTGAAGACGATGTCGTCCGAGACGAGCACGTCGTAGGCGTTGAGCTGGTCGAACGTGAGCACGTGGACGTACGCGAGGTTGCGGACGCTGCGCATGCTCAGTTCGTCGTCTCGCTCGATGACGACGAGGACGTTCTTCGTCGCCGAGAACGCGGTCAGCACGGCTGCCGCGGCCTTGGTCGACGGTGCGCCCTCGATGCCGAAGGAGTCGACGATGTGCAGGCGGTCCCCGCGAGCACGGTCGCTCAGCGCGCCCAGCAGGGCGGCGGCGACCATCTTCTTGGGGGTGCGCTGCGAGTAGTTGCGCGGCTTGGGGCCGTGCACGATGCCACCACCGGTCATGTGCGGCGCGCGGATCGAGCCCTGACGGGCGTTACCCGTGCCCTTCTGCTTGAAGGGCTTGCGGCCGGCACCCGAGACCTCGCCACGACGCTTGGTCGAGTGCGTGCCCTGGCGTGCCGCGGCGAGCTGCGCGACGACGACCTGGTGGATGAGCGGAATGTTCGTCTTGACGTCGAACAGCTCGGCGGGGAGCTGGACCGTGCCGGTCTTCTTCCCACCGGCGGCGCGGACGTCGAGCGCGAGAGACGAGTCAGCCATGTGCTCAGGCCCCCTTCACTGCGGTGCGGACGTAGACGATGCGGCCACGTGCGCCGGGGACGGCGCCCTTGACGAGCATGAGTCCCTTCTCGGCGTCGATGGCGTGCACCGTGAGGTTGAGGACGGTCACGCGCTCGCCACCCATACGGCCGGCCATGCGCATGCCCTTGAAGACGCGGCTCGGGGTCGACGATGCGCCGATCGAGCCGGGCTTGCGGTGGTTGCGGTGTGCACCGTGCGAAGCGGAGACACCCTTGAAGTTGTGGCGCTTCATGACACCCGCGGTGCCCTTGCCCTTGCTGGTGCCGACGACGTCGACCAGCTGGCCGGACTCGAAGAGGCCGTCCACCGTGAGCTCCTGACCGAGTGAGAAGTCAGCAGCGTTGGCGGTGCGGATCTCCGTGACGTGACGACGGGGCGTCACGCCTGCGGCCTCGAAGTGACCCTCGAGGGGCTTCGTGACCTTGCGGGGGTCGATCTGGCCGGCGGCGATCTGAACGGCGTTGTAGCCGTCCTTCTCGGGGGTGCGGACCTGGGTGACCACGTTGGGGGTGATCTGGATGACCGTGACGGGCACGAGCTTGCCCTGGTCGTTCCAGACCTGAGTCATGCCGAGCTTGGTGCCCAGCAGGCCCTGCGAAACCTTGGAGTTGATGTCAGTCATGTCGGACCTCAGAGCTTGATCTCGATGTTGACATCGGCCGGGAGGTCGAGACGCATCAGCGAGTCGACGGCCTTGGGCGTCGGGTCGATGATGTCGATGAGGCGCTTGTGGGTGCGCATCTCGAAGTGCTCGCGGCTGTCCTTGTACTTGTGCGGCGACCGGATGACGACGACAACGTTCTTCTCGGTCGGCAGCGGCACGGGGCCGACGACGGTGGCGCCGGCGCGGGTCACGGTGTCGACGATCTTGCGCGCGGAGCTGTCGAGCCCCGCGTGATCGTACGACTTCAGGCGAATGCGGATCTTCTGTCCCGCCATAGTCTGCTCACTCTCTTTCTCGCGTCATACCTCTGGGGGCATCGGACGCACGGTGGCGCTTTCGCGCCGGGCACTTCACCCGCTTTCGCGGAGATACGGCACCACTGTTCTCATGTCAGACCGGACCCGTCGGATCCGGCCCCGCACTCCGCACGCGTGAGCGACCCGTTTCCGGGTGGGAGTGTGGGATGTGTTGTTCTGCTGCCCGCGGCCTAGGTTCCGGTGCGAATCGCGCCGACCTATGCACTGCCCTGGCAGTGATCCGGGCACGGAGTGCCTGGAGTGTGGAACCTGAACAGTCTACGTGTCACCCGGGCGTGTCGCAAACTCGGGCGTGTCGCCTCCGCGTGTCGCGCCCTCATCCCCCGGACACGGCAGAACCCCCGGGCCTTCAGGCCCGGGGGTTCTCAGACGTGCTGTGTTCAGACGCCCTGGCGCTGACGACGAACCGCGAACACGGTGACGGCGAGGCCACCGAGCAGCAGGACACCGCCGCCGATCCAGACGCCCATGAGGGACGCGCTGTCGACACCGGTTGCGGGCAGGTTACCGCCGGGGCCGGCGGCCGCGGAGACCGCGAACGACGTGGTCTCGGTGACGGTGGCGCCGTTCTTCAGGCCGGTGACGGCGACGGTGTAGGTGCCGGAGGCGTTGGCCGGGAGCTTGACGGCGACCGAGGCGTTGCCCGAGGCGTTGGTCGTCGCGGTGAACGCGGGCGACGTGCTGACGACGGTCTTGACGGCCGCGAGCGTGATGGCCGAGCCGTTCTCGCCGGAGACGGTGAAGCTGACGGTCGTGCCGGCGTCGAACGCGGCAGCCGACAGCGTGACCGCTCCACCGGGGGTGAGCGAACCACCGGCGGCCACGTCGGGCGCTCCGGGGGTATAGGCGTTGGCGGCGGCGGGTGCCGCGACCATGGCGGCGACGGCCAGAACGACCGCCGCGATCTTGGTGCGAAGGCTCTTCATAGTGATGAACTCCGTGGGGGTCTGAGGCGTCGCCTCGCGGACAAATGAGGATGTCAGGGAGTTGAGTTCGACGTACGCCGTATCTTCCCCCACCTGCACGTTACGGCTCACTCAGGGAATGCACAAGTTGAGCGGGGGCGTCGAGTCCATTCTTTACGCCCCCGTAACCTGCCACGGTCCGGGAGAATCATCCTCCCGAAGCGCTCCATGACGGCACGACACGCCGCAACCGGCCCCATCGCGCGACCCGTCGACGATGCACGAAACCCCCCGAGCCGAAGCTCGAGGGGTTTCGCTGAATCGCGGAAGCGACTTACTTCTTGATGCTGGTCACCGTGCCGGCGCCGACGGTGCGGCCACCCTCACGGATCGCGAAGCCGAGGCCCTCTTCCATGGCGATCGGCTGGATCAGCTCGACCGACATCTCCGTGGTGTCGCCGGGCATGACCATCTCGGTGCCCTCGGGCAGCGTGATGACGCCGGTGACGTCGGTGGTGCGGAAGTAGAACTGCGGGCGGTAGTTCGTGAAGAACGGGTTGTGACGGCCACCCTCTTCCTTCGAGAGGATGTAGGCGGTGCCCTCGAAGTCCGTGTGCGGGGTGACCGAACCGGGCTTCACGACGACCTGGCCACGCTCGACGTCGTCACGCTTGGTGCCGCGCAGGAGCAGACCACAGTTCTCGCCGGCCCATGCCTCGTCGAGCTGCTTGTGGAACATCTCGATACCGGTGACGATCGTCTTCTGCGTCGGGCGGATGCCGACGATCTCGACCTCGGAGTTGATCGCGAGGGTGCCGCGCTCGGCGCGACCCGTCACGACCGTGCCACGGCCGGTGATCGTGAAGACGTCCTCGACGGGCATGAGGAACGGCTTGTCCTTGTCGCGCACCGGGTCGGGGATCGACTCGTCGACGGCGTTCATGAGCTCGACGATCGCGTCGACCCACTTCTCGTCGCCCTCGAGAGCCTTGAGGCCCGAGACGCGGACGACGGGGGCGTTGTCGCCGTCGAAGTCCTGGCTCGAGAGCAGCTCGCGAACCTCGAGCTCGACGAGCTCCAGGATCTCCTCGTCGTCGACCATGTCCGACTTGTTCAGCGCGACGAGCAGGTACGGCACGCCGACCTGCTTGGCGAGCAGAACGTGCTCACGGGTCTGAGCCATCGGGCCGTCGGTGGCGGCGACCACGAGGATCGCGCCGTCCATCTGGGCAGCACCGGTGATCATGTTCTTGATGTAGTCGGCGTGACCGGGCGCATCGACGTGCGCGTAGTGACGCTTCGGGGTCTCGTACTCGACGTGCGAGATGTTGATCGTGATGCCGCGCTGGCGCTCCTCGGGAGCGGAGTCGATCGACGCGAAGTCGCGCTGCACGTTGGTGGCCGACGGGTACTTGTCGGCGAGCACCTTCGAGATGGCAGCGGTGAGCGTGGTCTTGCCGTGGTCGACGTGACCGATCGTTCCGATGTTGACGTGCGGCTTGGTCCGCTCGAACTTGGCCTTGGCCACTGGGTCCTCCTCAGGACATTCGTGTAGAGAACGCAGGCGCTGGATTGCGACCGGATCGCTACGGGGATGGTTCTCACTTTACTGGAGAGAGTCGTATGAAGTTGTGAACCCGTCCAGAAAGCAGTACGCCTCTGTCGGGAGCGGGGATCCGGGATGCGGCCGGAGCCGCATCCCGGAGACGGGTTATTCGCCCTTGTTCTTCTGGATGATCTCGTCGGCCACGGCGCGCGGGACGTCGGCGTAGCTGTCGAACTCCATCGAGTAGACCGCACGACCCGAGGTCTTCGAGCGCAGGTCGCCGATGTAGCCGAACATCTCGGACAGCGGCACGTTGGCACGCACGACCTTGACGCCGGCAGCGTCCTCCATCGACTGGATCTGTCCGCGGCGGCTGTTCAGGTCGCCGATGACATCACCCATGTACTCCTCGGGCGTACGGACCTCGACGGCCATGATCGGCTCGAGGATGACCGGGTTCGCCTTGCGGACGGCCTCCTTGAAGCCCATCGAGCCCGCGATCTTGAACGCCATCTCCGAGGAGTCGACGTCGTGCGAGGCACCGTCGAGCAGGATCGCCTTCACGCCCACCATGGGGTAGCCGGCGAGCACGCCGACGTTCATGGCGTCCTGGAAGCCCTGGTCGGTCGGCGAGATGTACTCGCGCGGGATACGACCACCGGTGACCTTGTTCTCGAACTCGTAGGTCTTGTCGGCCGTGACCTCGAGGGGCTCGAGCGCGAACTGGATCTTCGCGAACTGGCCGGAACCACCGGTCTGCTTCTTGTGGGTGTAGTCGTGACGCTCGACGGTCTTGCGGATCGTCTCGCGGTAGGCCACCTGGGGCTTGCCGACGTTGGCCTCGACCTTGAACTCGCGCTTCATGCGGTCCACGAGGATGTCGAGGTGCAGCTCGCCCATGCCCTTGATGACGGTCTGACCGGTCTCCGAGTTCTGCTCGACGCGGAACGTCGGGTCCTCCTCGGCGAGCTTCTGGATGGCGACACCCAGCTTCTCCTGGTCGGCCTTGGTCTTGGGCTCGATCGCGACCTCGATGACGGGCTCGGGGAACGTCATCGACTCGAGGACGACCTGGTGCGCCGAGTCGGACAGGGTGTCACCGGTGGTGGTGTCCTTCAGGCCGATGACCGCGTAGATGTGCCCGGCGGTGACCGAGTCGACCGGCATCTCCTTGTTGGCGTGCATCTGGAAGATCTTCCCGATGCGCTCCTTCTTGCCCTTGGTCGCGTTGACGACCTGGGCACCGGAGTCGAGGTGACCCGAGTACACGCGGATGTAGGTGAGGCGACCGAAGAACGGGTGCGTCACGATCTTGAACGCGAGGGCCGCGAACGGCTCGTCGCGGTCGGCGTGGCGCTCGATGACGATCTCTTCGTCCTTCGGGTCGCGCGCCTCGATGGCGGGGACGTCGAGGGGCGACGGGAGGTAGTCGACGACCGCGTCGAGCATGGGCTGCACGCCGCGGTTCTTGAACGCGGAGCCGCAGAGCACCGGGTACAGCTCGCCGGCGACGGTGAGCTTGCGGATGGCGCCCTTGACCTCGGCGACCGTGAGCTCCTCACCGCCGAAGTACTTCTCGAGCAGCACGTCGTCGGACTCGGCGACGGTCTCGAGCAGCTTGTGGCGGTACTCCTCGGCACGCTCCTGGAGATCCGCGGGGATCTCCTGGATCTCGTACTTGGCGCCCATGGTGACATCACCCTTGGAGTCACCGGGCCAGACCAGCGCGCGCATCTCGACGAGGTCGACGACGCCGACGAAGTCGTTCTCGGCGCCGATCGGCAGCTGCAGCACGAGCGGCTTGGCCTTCAGGCGGTTGATGATGGTGTCGACGGTGAAGTAGAAGTCCGCGCCGAGCTTGTCCATCTTGTTGACGAAGCAGATGCGGGGGACGTCGTACTTGTCGGCCTGACGCCACACGGTCTCGGACTGGGGCTCGACGCCCTCCTTGCCGTCGAAGACGGCGACGGCACCGTCGAGGACGCGGAGCGAACGCTCCACCTCGACCGTGAAGTCCACGTGACCGGGCGTGTCGATGATGTTGATCTGGTTCTTGTCCCAGAAGCAGGTGACGGCGGCGGAGGTGATCGTGATGCCACGCTCCTGCTCCTGCTCCATCCAGTCGGTGGTCGCCGCGCCGTCGTGCGTCTCACCGATCTTGTGGTTGACGCCCGTGTAGAAGAGGATGCGCTCGGTCGTCGTCGTCTTGCCGGCATCGATGTGCGCCATGATGCCGATGTTGCGGACCTTGTTGAGGTCGGTGAGCACTTCTTGTGCCACGGGCTGTTCCTTACGTGTGGTTCGGGAGTTCGTGGGTGCGCCGGCCCCGCGGGCGGTGGCCCGGGGGCCGGCGCGCCGCTGTCACCAGCGGTAGTGGGCGAACGCGCGGTTCGACTCGGCCATCTTGTGGGTGTCCTCGCGGCGCTTGACCGCGGCTCCCAGGCCGTTCGACGCGTCGAGGATCTCGTTCTGCAGACGCTCGGTCATCGTCTTCTCACGACGGCCCTTCGCGTAGCTCACGAGCCAACGCAGCGCGAGGGTGTTCGCGCGGTGCGGCTTGACCTCGACCGGCACCTGGTAGGTCGAGCCACCGACGCGGCGGCTCTTGACCTCGAGGGTGGGGCGGACGTTGTCGAGCGCCTTCTTCAGCGTCGCGACGGCGTCCTGGCCGTTCTTGGACTCGACACCGCGCAGGGCGGTGTACACGATCGACTCGGCGATCGACTTCTTGCCGTCGACCAGGATCTTGTTGACCAGCTGGCTGACGATCGGCGCGCCGTAAACGGGATCGTTGACGACGGGGCGCTTCGGGGCGGGACCCTTACGAGGCATATTCCTTAACCCTTCTTCGCGCCGTAGCGACTACGGGCCTGCTTGCGGTTCTTGACGGCCTGGGTGTCCAGGGCGCCGCGAACGATCTTGTAACGCACACCGGGGAGGTCCTTCACACGACCGCCGCGAACCAGCACGAGCGAGTGCTCCTGCAGGTTGTGGCCCTCGCCGGGGATGTAGGCGGTGACCTCGGTGCCGTTGCGGAGCTTCACACGGGCGACCTTGCGCATAGCCGAGTTCGGCTTCTTCGGGGTCGTCGTGTACACGCGGGTGCAGACACCCGCCTGCTGCGGGTTCGCCTTCAGTGCCGGCGCCTTGGTCTTGGTGACCTTCGGCGAGCGACCCTTGCGAACCAACTGCTGAATGGTTGGCACGTTCTCTCCTTGTCAATGCTGCACGGTGACAGCGTCGTGGTCTCCCCCGCCCCGGCGGATTCTTGCGAATCATGTCGGGGAGGGCTCACGCGGATCCACCGGGGCATCAGAATGACCTGACGTCCGTTGAAAGTGGTGGATATGCCGTGGGGGTGACCTGTTCGCAGGCCAGTCCCTGAGATGGTGCGTCGAGCGGATCCTGCGTCGAACCGAGGCACGACGCAGGGCGCGCAAGAGCGCACACCCGGTCAATGATACGCGCCCACGGGAGAGTGGGTCAAACGCGGGTCGTCAGGAGTCGGTGCGAGCGATTCTGAGCTCGGCGTCGCCGAGCAGGAAACGCTCCGTGACCTCCTGATCGGCGCCCGGCGCGACCTCGACCTCGGCACCGTCCACGAGGACGACGACGCCGTTCGTCGAGCCGAGGTCGCCGATCATCCAGGCATCCGCGCGACGACGCAGCAGCGCGTGCGTCTTCGAGACGGTGCGCGTGTCGTCGACGACCGTGACGAGCTGGGCGCCGGGCGCGGAGTGCACCGGCACGGGGCGTCGTCCGAGCACGACCGTGTCGCCGGTGAGCTCCAACGGGTTGCCGTCGGGAAGCACCAGAGCCCACTTCGGGCGACGACGCGAGGCGATCACGGTGTCCTCCACCAGATCGCCCACGCCGGGACGCGAGGCAGCGACGGATGCGGCGGCCGCACGCGGCTGGCCGGCTACCGGTGCGCCGACGACTGCGGATACCTCGCCCGAGGCCTCCGGGAAGGCGTCGGACTCGGGAAGGAACGAGTCGCGGAGGACGGGGGGCACGGGCGGCGGGACGAAGGCTGCATCCGAGGACTCCTCGGCCGCGGTCGGTACCGCGCTGGCCGGTGCCGGATCCGCGGCGGCCGGCGCAGGAGCGGCGGCCGCCGCGGGAGCGGCAGCCTCCTCTTCCTCATCCACGACGGCCGGCTGCCACCACGACATGACGGGAGCGGGAGCGGCGGGCTCGGCGGCGGGAGCAGCGTAGGGATCGCCGGCAGGGGCGGCGAAAGGGTCGGCCGACGGGGTCGGCGCCGCGGGGGCCGCGTAGGGGTTGTCTACCGGCGGAGACGGCGGCGCCGCGGGGGCCGCATACGGGTCCGCCGCCGCGGGAGCGGCGAACGGGTCGCCGACCGGAGCCGCGTACGGATCGGCTGCCGCGGGGGCCGCGTAGGGGTCCGTCGCGGGGGCGGCGTACGGATCGACCGTCGGCGCCGCGTAGGGGTCCGGCACGGGAGCGGGCGCCGCGGGCGCGGTGTAGGGCTGGAAGGCCGGGGGCTCGGACCAGCTCTGCGCGGCGGGTGCCGGCGGAGCGGGCTCGGCGGGGGCCGCGCCCGGCAGCGGCGGGGCCGGCGGGATCCAGGCGGACGGCGTCGGCACCGAGCGTCGCCCGGAGAACTCGTCGCCGTCGACGGCTGCCGCGGGGAAGGCGGCGGTGAAGGCCGCGAACTCGTCGGGCGCCTGCTCGCGGGGCTCTCGCACCGGGCGCGGGGCGACCTGATGGACCGGGCGCGCGGCGCCGAAGCCGAGCACGGACGCCCAGACGGGGAGGAGCAGGGCCGCGAGCACCGTCATCCCCCCGCCGTACCCGAACATCGCGCCGATCCGGTGCGCCGCCGTGACGATGGCGACGTAGACGAAGATGCCGCCGAATCCGGGGATGAGGAGCAGGAGCAGCAACCAGCCCGACAACCCGCCGAGCCCCAGGAAGATGACGCTGTTGTAGACGGGGATCCAGGCCTTCCAGCGCTCGATGCCGAGCTTGCCGAACACCGCCCCGAGCGCGACGGCCGTCCAGATGTAGATGCCGATGCTGAGGGCGATGGACACCAGAGCGATCACCAGCCACAGGGGGCCGAGAGCCGCGGGGATGGACGAACCGTCTGGATACATGGGGGCTGCCTCAGGGGGTCGGACCGTCGAGGTCACGGGGGTCGAAAGGGGCGTCGAGCGATCGGGTCAGTTCTTCCAGCATGGCCGCGATCTGGGGTTCTACGAACTCCGCGACGGCGGCCTGGATGCGGATGCGGTGGTGGAGCAGGATGGCGCAGAGCTCCCGTCCCACCATATTGGCGTAATCGTCGGCCAAACCGACCTCTTGACGCAGAGCCGCCTTGGCCTCGTCGCTCAGGGGCGGGAGATCCGGCACCCCGGCATCCGCGTCGGCGGCCAGGCCCGACAGCGTGAAGAGGAACGGCGCTCCCGGGAGGGGCTCGGGATCCAGCGGCAGCCCCTCGAACTCGGGATCGAGGTTCTCGGTCGGCCGGTAGCTGCGCGCGCGGTTTCGGGCGGCCTGCTGATCGAGCTCCGACTGCAGCAGAGGGAGGTTCCGCGAGGTGTACTCGGCGACGGCGTGGTCGACGACGGTCTTCAATCGCGTCGACAGCCCGTGCTGCACGCCGTGCGGCACATCACCGCCCAGGCCCGCGGCCGAGAGCATCGGCGACCCGAGGCAGCGCCGGCAGGGAGCCAACCGGCCACGATGCGTCGACGGCTCCCATCGCGGCAGCCAGCGCAGCCAGGCGTCCACGGCCTGGCTGACCTGAGTCTCGAGCGAGCGCTCCACGACTCCACGCTATCCGTCACCCGCGGATTTCCGGCGTCATGACGCCCGTGGATGCCGTCGCGCCGCCCTCATTCGTCGTCGTCGCCCTCCCAGGGCCACTGCGGACGCCCCGCGCGCGTGCGCACCAGGGCGACGGCCGACCACGCGGCGACCGCGGCGGCGGCCGCGACGACGAGGCCGGGCCAGCCCACCCACAGGGCGCCCAGCAGCACCGCCCCGGTGACGAGGTCGCCGGTCCCGAGGGCGGCGGCCACCGCCCCCGCCAACCCGTAGGCCGCCCACGCGGCCGCGGCGACGACGGCGGCGGAGCGGTAGCGCGGATGCCGGGCGCCCACGGCTCTGGCCGTCACCCCCGCGTAGGCAGCGCCGGCGCCCGCCACCGCGATCACACCGGGCAGGGGGCCGAGCGACGGGACGCTCACGACGTCCGAGTCGGTCGCGAGGCTGACGAAACCGAAGCCGGCGATCACGACGGCGAGGAAGCCGATCAGCGTCAGGACGAGGGCGACCGCGGGCCGCACCGGCCCCGCGGACTCCCCCGGCGCGGTCATTCAGCCCTGGTGGAGCCGCGGGCCCGCTTCGAGCGTGCGCTCGTACTCGCGCTGCGCTTCCTCGTTGAGCTCCGTGACGCGCTTGCCGCGACGGGCGACCCACGCGCCGAACCAGATGGTGAGCTCACGACCGAGCACGAACGAGAGGATCGCGTACGGGAAGAACAGCTGTCCTTCGAGCAGCGCGGCACCCTCGCGGGCGGTCAGCTCCCAGAACGGGGCCTGGATGAGTGCGCCGAGCAGGTAGCCGGCGTACGACGCAACGCCGACGAGAAGACCCCAGATCACCCAGTGCGCCCAGCGTGCCCGGTTGAGGATCGCCCCCAGCGTCCAGAAGGCGAAGAAGAACACGACGACCGGCACCCAGAACAGCGCGGAGCCGACGATGGCGAGCATGTAGTCGACCGCGGCGCTGGCGTCGAATGCGCCGACCAGGAAGCCGTAGCCGACCAGGACGCCGAACATGAGCAGCGCGAAGGCGAGGGTCGCGAGCAGACCGATCGCACCGGCTGCGCCGCGGTTGCCCCGCGGGTGCGGGGCCTCGGGCGCCTGGACGAAGATCGGCTGGGGAGCCGCGGCGACGACGGGGGCGTCATCCATCGGCACGGACTCGGGGCGGTCGTACCACGGCACGTCGTCGGCCGCCGGCGGCGTGAGCGCGACGGGGGTGACGGGAGCGGCGACGGTCTCGGCGGCGGCAGGAGTCGTGTCGATCGCGCTGTCGCGCTCGACGGCGGGGACCTCGTCGACCAGGACGGTCTCCTCGACGACGACCTCGTCCACGACGACGTCCTGGGCGGGCGCATCCTGCGCGACGTCGGGGGCGTCGGTGACGACGACCTCTTCGACGATCACGTCCTCTTCACGGGGAGCGGTGCGCACGGCCTCGGCGTCGGCCAGGCCTTCGTTCGCGCGGCCCACGACATCGTCGACCGGGGCAGGCTCTTCCACCGGGTCACCGGCAGACGGCGTCTTCGGGTCAGTCATCGCTGTCGCTCCTCACGCGGGACACTCGCCCGTCGGTCGAGGTTAATCCGCTGCGGCCCCGTGACGCCGCAGGCGCGCGCGGCTGTCGTGGAAGACAACGGCTAACGTGAAGCCCATGACGCCGTCCGCCCGTCCCCTCGCCCGCACGGTCGCCACGGTCGTCGCGGTGGTGGCGATCGCCCTGCTGGCGGGCTGCGCGCCCGACCCGGCGGACGCTCCCGCCACGTCCTCCTCCTCCGGCACCCCGACGCCGACGGACTCCCCCACCCCGGAGGCCTCGCCGACCCCGTCCGCCACCCCCGTATCGCTGCCGACCGACTGCCGCGCGATCCTCACGGAGGCGGTGCTGGCTCAGCTCGACGGGGTGCCGCTCAACGACCCCGCCTTCACGGGGACGGGCGTGCAGCCCGACGGGACGCTCGTGTGCACCTGGGGACGCCCCGACACCGACACCGGGCGCCTGCAGACGACGATTTCGTCGATGTCGCGGGGTCCTGCCCTCGACATGCTGAACGGCCTCGCCGCCGAGGGGTACTCCTGCTACACGCCCACCGGCGGCACGCGCTGCGAGAAGGTGTGGATCAACGAGCAGTACCCCGTCAACGACGGTCGCACGCTCTTCTGGCGCCAGGACGTCATGATCGACACGCAGTACACGGACCTCGCGCCCGCGGGGTACACGGACGCCGTCATCGCGGGCGTCTTCGGCTGATCCCGGTCAGCCCGGCCACACCTGCTGGGCCATGCGCTCGATGTAGTGATCCGGCCGCCACCCCTGATAGGTCGTGGCGACCCACACGCCGTCGCGCACGATCTGCTCCTCGACGCCCGCGTCGGTCGTGGCCGTGCAGCGGATGCCGTCGCCGAACCCGATGCAGTCGAACCCGGCGGTCAGCAGGGTCGCCTCGGCGACGTCGGCGGCGTCTCCGGCGACGTCCGACACGCTCGTGACGATCGCGCCCGCGTTGGGGGCTGTGAAGGCGCAGGTCACCCGTACGGCGGGCGCCAAAGCCGCGGAGAGGCCGCTGGCGACGGTCACGGGCGGTGTGGCGTCCTGCACCGGGTCTCCCCCCACACGCTGCGTCAGCTGGGCCCAGAGCGCCTCGGTGTACAACGCCCGGCATTCGGGGGTGGCCGTGGCGCGCTCGACCGAGACCCGCTCGCCCGCCGCCTGCGGCACCGACGCGGTGCCGCGCAGCGTGTCGCCGATGAGCTGGATGCCGGTGGGGATGGCAGGCACCGCGAGGGCGACGAGAACCGTCACGACGGCAGCACAGCCGAGCCCCACGACCCAGGCCATGAAGCTGTTGCGACCACCGATGCGTGCCATGTGCGCCTCCCCTCATCCACGGTACGACGCGCCCTCGGTCAGGCCCGGCAACGGCACACCGACGGCGTGCCCGCAACGACGAAGGGCCCCGCGTCGTGAGACGCGGGGCCCTTCGGTGAGGGATGCGGCAGGCCGCATCCCTCACCTCACTCAGTTGTAGGTACCGGGCGTGAAGTCGTCCGTCGAGAAGCTGTCGAAGTCGACGTAGCTCAGGTCGGCGTCGCTGTACGCACCGTCCGAGGCGAAGATGCGGTTGGGGTACCGCTCGCTCTTCGCTTCTTCGGTCGCCTCGACCGTGACGTTGCGGTACTTCGACAGACCCGTGCCGGCCGGGATCAGCTTTCCGATGATCACGTTCTCCTTGAGGCCGACGAGCGGGTCGCTCTTGCCCTCCATCGCGGCCTGCGTGAGCACACGGGTCGTCTCCTGGAAGGAGGCGGCCGACAGCCACGACTCGGTCGCGAGCGACGCCTTCGTGATACCCATCAGCTCGGGGCGACCGGACGCCGGGCGCTTGCCCTCGGCGACGGACCCGCGGTTGATGTCGATGAAGCGACGCGAGTCGACCATCTCACCGGGCAGCAGCGTGGTGTCGCCGTGGTCGACCACGGTGACCTTCCGCAGCATCTGGCGGACGATGACCTCGATGTGCTTGTCGTGGATCGGCACACCCTGCGACCGGTACACGCCCTGCACACCGCCGACGAGGTACTTCTGCACCTCGCGGGCGCCCATGACGCGCATGATCTCCTTCGGGTCGAGCGTGCCGACCTGGAGGGGCTGACCGACCTCGACGCGCTGACCGTCCTCGACCAGGAGCGTCGCGCGCTTCAGGACCGGGTAGACGTGCGGCTCGTCGCCGTTGTCGGGCGTGAGGATGACCTTCTTCTGCTTCTCGGTCTCCTCGATCGTGATGCGGCCATCGGCCTCGGCGATCGGGGACGCACCCTTGGGGGTACGGGCCTCGAAGAGCTCCTGCACACGCGGCAGACCCTGGGTGATGTCTTCGGCCGAGGCCGAACCACCCGTGTGGAAGGTACGCATCGTCAGCTGGGTTCCGGGCTCACCGATCGACTGGGCCGCGATGATGCCGACGGCCTCGCCGATGTCGACGACCTTGCCGGTGGCCAGCGAACGGCCGTAGCACTTCGCGCACACACCGACGGCCGAGTCGCACGTCAGGACGGAACGCACCTTGATCGAGGTGACACCCGCGTCGACGAGACGGTTGATGAGCACGTCGCCCACATCCGACCCGGCGTCCGCGAGGACCTCGCCGGACTCGCTGACCACGGCTGCGGCCAGGGTACGGGCGAACACCGAGTTCTCGACGTTCGCATCCTTGATGAGCACGCCATCGGCGCCCACGGCGGCGATCGGGAGCTCGAGGCCCTTCGACGTCGCGCAGTCCTCCTCGCGGATGATGACATCCTGCGAGACGTCCACGAGACGACGCGTGAGGTAACCCGAGTCGGCGGTACGGAGAGCCGTGTCGGCCAGACCCTTTCGGGCACCGTGCGTCGCGATGAAGTACTCGGCGACCGACAGACCCTCGCGGTACGAGGAGATGATCGGTCGGGCGATGATCTCACCCTTCGGGTTGTTCACCAGGCCTCGCATACCGGCGATGTTCCGGATCTGCAGCCAGTTACCACGAGCGCCCGAGGACACCATGCGGTTGATGGTGTTGTCTTCCGGGAAGTTGGCGCGCATCGCGGCCTGGACCTCGTCGGTGGCCTCGGTCCAGATCTTGATGAGCTCCTGACGACGCTCGGCGTCGGTCGTGAGGCCCTTCTCGTACTGGGACTGCACCTTGGCGGCCTGCTTCTCGTAGCCCGCGATGATCTCGGCCTTGTTCGGCGGCGTCAGGACGTCGCTCAGCGCGACGGTCACACCGGAACGCGTGGCCCAGTAGAAGCCGGCGTCCTTGATGCGGTCGAGCGAAGCCGCGACCTCCACCTTGGGGTACTCCTCGGCCAGCTTGTTGACGATCTGCGACAGCTTGCCCTTGTCGGCCTGTTCGCGGACGAACGGGTAGCCCTTGGGCAGGGTGTCGTTGAAGATCGCCTGACCGAGCGAGGCGTCGACGAGACCGTGACGCTCGTAGCCCTCGGGGGCTTCGCCCTCGAGGAAGGCGAGACCGGGGACGCGGATGCGGACCTTGGCCTGCAGGTCGAGGGTTCCCTCGTCCTTGGCCAGGATCGCCTCGCCGACCGACCCGAACACGCGGCCTTCGCCGGCAGCGCCCGCGATGACCGTCGTCAGGTGGTGCAGACCGATGATCATGTCCTGCGAGGGCAGGGTCACCGGACGGCCGTCGGACGGCTTCAGGATGTTGTTCGACGCCAGCATGAGGATGCGGGCCTCGGCCTGGGCCTCGACCGACAGCGGCAGGTGGACGGCCATCTGGTCGCCGTCGAAGTCCGCGTTGAACGCGGCGCAGACGAGCGGGTGCAGCTGGATCGCCTTACCCTCCACGAGCTGAGGCTCGAAGGCCTGGATGCCGAGGCGGTGGAGCGTCGGCGCACGGTTCAGCAGAACCGGACGCTCGCGGATGATCTCCTCGAGCACGTCCCAGACCTCGGGACGGGTGCGCTCGACGGCGCGCTTGGCGGCCTTGATGTTCTGCGAGTGACCGAGGTCGATCAGGCGCTTGATCACGAACGGCTTGAAGAGCTCGAGCGCCATCTGCTTGGGCAGACCGCACTGGTGCAGCTTCAGCTGGGGTCCGACGATGATCACCGAACGGCCCGAGTAGTCCACGCGCTTGCCGAGCAGGTTCTGACGGAACCGGCCCTGCTTGCCCTTGAGCATGTCGGAGAGCGACTTGAGCGCACGGTTGCCGGTACCGGTGACCGGGCGACCACGGCGGCCGTTGTCGAACAGTGCGTCGACGGCCTCCTGCAGCATCCGCTTCTCGTTGTTGACGATGATCTCGGGGGCACCGAGGTCGATCAGACGACGAAGACGGTTGTTGCGGTTGATCACACGGCGGTACAGGTCGTTCAGGTCGCTGGTCGCGAAGCGGCCACCGTCCAGCTGCACCATCGGGCGCAGCTCCGGCGGGATCACCGGGACGACGTCCAGCACCATCGATGCCGGGCTCATGCCGGTCTGCAGGAACGAGTTGACGACCTTGAGGCGCTTGATCGCACGGATCTTGCGCTGGCCCTTGCCCTCCGAGATCTGCAGGTGCAGGTTCTCGGCCTCGGCGGCCAGGTCGAACGCCTCGAGGCGACGCTTGATCGACTCCGCACCCATGTGGGCCTCGAAGTACTGACCGAAGCGGTCGACGAGCTCGTTGAAGACCTCGTCCTCGGGCTTCAGCGCGCCCACGGAGAGCGAACGGAAGTCCTCCCACACGCGCTCGAGCTTGGCGATCTGCTCGTCGGCCTGCTTGCGGGCCGTGGACATGTCCTTCTCGGCCGCGTCCTTGACCTTCTTCTTCTGGTCGGCCTTGGCGCCTTCCGCCTCGAGGGCGGCGAGCTCCTCCTCCAGCTTGGCCAGACGCGCCGCCACACGGGCGTCGCGGCGGTCGCCGAGGTTCTTGATCTCGAGACGCAGGTTGTTCTCGTGCGTGGGGAGGTCGCGGTGACGCGCCTCCTCGTCGACCGAGATCACCATGTAGGCGGCGAAGTAGATGACCTTCTCGAGGTCCTTCGGCGCCATGTCGAGCAGGTAGCCCAGGCGCGAGGGCACGCCCTTGAAGTACCAGATGTGGGTGACGGGAGCGGCGAGCTCGATGTGGCCCATGCGCTCGCGGCGCACCGAGGACTTGGTGACCTCGACGCCGCAGCGCTCGCAGACGATGCCCTTGAAGCGCACGCGCTTGTACTTGCCGCAGGCGCACTCCCAGTCACGGCTGGGTCCGAAGATCTGCTCGCCGAAGAGGCCGTCCTTCTCGGGCTTCAGCGTGCGGTAGTTGATCGTCTCGGGCTTCTTGACTTCACCGAAGGACCAACGACGGATGTCGTCGGCGGTGGCCAGACCGATGCGGATCTGATCGAAAGTGGTGGATTCGAGCACTGGTTCTCCTGTGTCGGAATTCTGTCGCTGAGGGACCGGGATCAGATCTCGTCGATGGACGAGGACTCGAACCGGCTGGAGATGTTGATGCCGAGCTCTTCCGCCGCGCGGAAGGCGTCATCATCCGTGTCACGCAGGTTGACCGCGGTGCCGTCGGCCGAGAGGACCTCGACGTTCAGGCAGAGCGACTGCATCTCCTTCATGAGGACCTTGAACGACTCGGGGATACCGGGCTCCTGGATGTTCTCGCCCTTGACGATCGCCTCGTACACCTTGACGCGGCCGAGGATGTCGTCGGACTTGATCGTGAGGAGCTCCTGGAGGGCGTATGCGGCGCCGTAGGCCTCGAGGGCCCACACCTCCATCTCACCGAAGCGCTGTCCACCGAACTGCGCCTTACCACCCAGCGGCTGCTGCGTGATCATCGAGTACGGACCCGTCGAACGCGCGTGGATCTTGTCGTCCACGAGGTGGTGCAGCTTCAGGATGTACATGTAGCCGACCGAGATGGGCGCCGGGAACGGCTCGCCGGAGCGGCCGTCGAACAGCGTCGTCTTGCCGGTGCGGTCGATCAGACGCACACCGTCGCGGGTGGGCGTGGTCGAGTCCAGCAGACCCGCGATCTCGTCCTCGAACGCGCCGTCGAACACGGGCGTCGCGACCTTGGTGCCGGGAGCCGCCTCGCGGGCGACCTCGGGCAGGTGCGCAGCCCACTCCGGGGTGCCCTCGACCTTCCAGCCCTGCTGAGCGATCCAGCCGAGGTGGAGTTCGAGGACCTGACCGAAGTTCATTCGACCGGGGATACCGAGCGGGTTGAGGATGACGTCCAGCGGCGTGCCGTCGGCCAGGAAGGGCATGTCCTCGACGGGGAGGATCTTCGCGATGACGCCCTTGTTGCCGTGGCGGCCGGCGAGCTTGTCGCCCTCGGTGATCTTGCGCTTCTGGGCGATGTAGACCACGACGCGACGGTTGACGCCCGAGCCGAGCTCGTCGTCGCCGTCCTCCGCGTTGAACTCCTTGACGGCGATGATCGTGCCCTGTTCGCCGTGGGGAACCTTGAGCGACGTGTCGCGCACCTCGCGGCTCTTCTCGTTGAAGATCGCGCGGAGCAGGCGCTCCTCGGCCGACAGCTCGGTCTCACCCTTGGGCGTGACCTTGCCGACGAGGATGTCGCCGGGGCGCACCTCGGCACCGATACGGATGATGCCGCGCTCGTCGAGGTCCTTCAGCAGGTCGGGGCTCACGTTCGGGAGGTCCCGCGTGATCTCTTCCTTGCCGAGCTTCGTGTCGCGCGAGTCGACCTCGTACTCCTCAATGTGGATCGAGGAGAGGGTGTCGTCCTTCACCAGCTCCTGGCTGAGGATGATCGCGTCTTCGAAGTTGTGACCCTCCCACGTCATGAACCCGACCAGCAGGTTCTTGCCGAGGGCGAGCTCGCCGTTCTCGGTGGCGGGACCGTCGGCGATGACCTCGCCGACCTCGACGCGCTCACCGGCCGAGACCACGACGCGCTGGTTGTACGACGTGCCCTGGTTGGAGCGGTCGAACTTGCGCAGGAAGTAGTCCTGCGTGCCGCCCTCGTCGAGCTGGACGGTGACGACGTCGGCCGAGACCTCGGCGACCACACCGGCCTTCTGCGCGGTGACCACGTCACCGGCGTCGACGGCCGCGAAGCCCTCCATACCGGTACCGACGACGGGCGACTCGCTGCGCACCAGCGGAACCGCCTGGCGCTGCATGTTGGCACCCATGAGGGCGCGGTTCGCGTCATCGTGCTCGAGGAACGGGATGAGCGAGGTCGCCACCGACACCATCTGGCGCGGCGAGACGTCCATGTAGCCGATCTCGTCGACCGGGAACAGGTCGACCTCGCCACCCTGGCCACGGCGGGCCAGGACGCGGTCCTGGGTGAAGTGACCCTCGGCATCCAGCGCGGCACCGGCCTGAGCGACGATGAAGTCGTTCTCGACGCTGGCCGTGAGGTAGTCGATGTCGCTCGTGACCCGGCCGCTGACGACGCGGCGGTACGGGGTCTCGATGAAGCCGAACGAGTTGATCCGCGCGAACGATGCGAGCGAACCGATCAGGCCGATGTTGGGGCCTTCCGGGGTCTCGATCGGGCACATACGGCCGTAGTGCGAGGGGTGCACGTCGCGCACCTCGACGCCGGCGCGCTCACGCGACAGACCACCGGGTCCGAGCGCCGACAGACGGCGCTTGTGGGTCAGGCCCGCGAGCGGGTTGTTCTGATCCATGAACTGCGACAGCTGCGAGGTGCCGAAGAACTCCTTGATCGCGGCGACGACGGGGCGCACGTTGATCAGGGTCTGCGGGGTGATGGCCTCGATGTCCTGCGTGGTCATGCGCTCGCGGACGACGCGCTCCATGCGGGACAGACCGGTGCGGACCTGGTTCTGGATGAGCTCGCCGACCGCGCGGATGCGACGGTTGCCGAAGTTGTCGATGTCGTCGACGTCGATGCGGATGTCGGCGGTCTTGCCGCCGCGCAGGCCCTCGAAGGTCGCGTCGCCGCGGTGCAGGCGCACCAGGTACTTGATGGTCGCGACGATGTCCTCGACCGTCAGCACCGAGTCGCTCAGCGGCTTGTCGAGTCCGAGCTTCTGGTTGATCTTGTAGCGACCGACCTTCGCCAGGTCGTAGCGCTTGGACGAGAAGTAGAAGTTGTCCAGCAGCGCGCGGGCGGCCTCGGCGGCGACCTGCTCGCCCGGACGGAGCTTCCGGTAGATGTCGCGAAGGGCGTCCTCCTTGGTGAGGATCGTGTCCTTCTCGAGCGTCTCCTCGATCGAGGTGAAACCGGCGAACTCGTTGAGGATGTCCTCGCTGGAAAGGCCCAGGGCCTTCAGGAAGACGGTGACCGACTGCTTGCGCTTACGGTCGATGCGCACGCCGACCTGGTCGCGCTTGTCGATCTCGAACTCGAGCCAGGCACCACGGCTGGGGATGACGCGCGCCGAGACGATGTCCTTGTCGCTGGTCTTGTCGGGCGTCTTGTCGAAGTAGACGCCGGGCGAGCGGACGAGCTGCGAGACGACGACACGCTCGGTGCCGTTGATGATGAACGTTCCGCGCCCGGTCTGCAGCGGGAAGTCGCCCATGAAGACGGTCTGCGTCTTGATCTCACCGGTCTGGTGGTTCATGAACTCGGCCTCGACGTAGAGCGGGGCGGCGTAGGTCTTGCCGCGCTCCTTGCACTCCTCGATGGAGTACTTCTCGGGCTCGAGGTAGGGGTTCGTGAAGCTCAGCTGCATCGTCTCGCTGAGGTCTTCGATCGGGGAGATCTCCTCGAAGATCTCCTCGAGGCCGCTCGTGTTCGGCACGTCGGTGCGACCGGCAGCCTCAGCCTCGGCGACGCGGGCCTTCCAGGCGTCGTTGCCGACGAGCCAGTCGAAGGACTCCGTCTGCAGCGCCAGAAGGTCGGGGACCGTCAGCGTGTCGGAGATCTTGGCGAACGAAAGACGCGATGCTCCGCGTCCGCTCTTGGGGGTCTTGGTGGTGGGGGTGCTTGCGTTGGGCGCGGCAGCCAAGGGTATAACCTCCATGGGGCCCGGTGGGGCCTCGTGATCCTGGTGTCAGATGGAGTGCTCGATCTTCCCGACGCGTTCGCACCACACGCCGCGATCTGCGGGGGCACGTACGCACAGCCGACCACCATATGAGGGCAGGGGAATCCGGAGCGCAACTACCAACTATAGGTCGGATGACGCGCCATGTCCAGTCGAATTCTTGACGAGTTTCCCGACCTGCGGTATAAACGCAGGCGCGAGCCCCGGCGGCGGTGCGTGACGCGGCTCAGACCGCGGTGATCCGGCCGGGCGGTGACGACGATCCCCCGCCGGCCGCCGCGGCCGCGGACAGCGCATCGGTGGTCCACCTGCCGGTGAAGATCGGGATCTCGAGCACGTACGAGAACAACTTGGCCTTGCCGAGTTCCAGCTTCTTCCCGAAGAGCTTGAACTCGAGCTTGACGTTGCCGTTCATCTCGAGGGCCAGGAGCAGCTTGTACTGGATGAACGCCCGCCAGTGCCCGACGTTCTCGACGCCCGCGGTGATCTCGAACTTGACCTGCCCGCCGATGACGAGCTCGCCGCCGAGCGCCCCGTAGAACTTCGCCGATGCGACGATCTCCGGCCCCACCCCGGCCGTGATCGACGCCGAGAGCGTCAGGCCGTTCAGGCCCTCGAACGGCCCGAGCTTCGAGGTCGTCTTCGGTTCCTCGGAGAGGGTCTGGAAGCCCTTCGCCGTCGAGTAGGTGAACCCGTACGTGTACACCCGCTTCCAGCTGATCTCCGGGAGCGCGATCTTCGCCTCGGCGCCGTAGGAGCTCTTGAGCGAGGTCAGCACGTCGTTCGTGATGACGACGGGCAGCGGGCCGGCGAGGAACGTCACCGTCGGCAGGACGAAGGCGCCCAGAGGCACCCATGTGACCGACTCGACCTTCGTCGCGATCGACGCCTTGAGCTGCAGCGACCCCTTCACCGTCGCGATCACCTTCATCGTCAGGTCGTCGACGACGATCTTCACCGGCGAGAATCCCCACTCCCAGGTGAAATGGGTGCGGAAGACGAACTCGAGATCGGCGCCGACCTGCGCCTTCATCGCGAGGGCCAGCGTCAGGCTGTCCATGTCGGATGCGGCCGTGTACTCGCTGTCGAGGATCCTCTGCGCCTCCTCGGGAGTCGCCGCCTTCTTGGAGAACTCCTTGATGTTCGGCGTCTTGGCGCCGTCCTTCCATTCCCACAGGAGGTTCGCCTGCATCGACATCGATCCGGACGCGACGCTGTCGCCCGCCATCGGCCGGACGTCGGAGGCCGGCGCGAAGCCGGTTCCCGTTGCGTCCTCGGCGATGTCGTCGAGGTCCACCTCGGAGCCGGTGGCGACCCAGGCGCGCTCGCCGTCGCCATCCGCGAACTCGACCTCCGGGTACGCGATCGGCACGCCCGCCTCATCGACGGGGGCGGCCACCGCGGACGGATCATCGTCGACCGACATCCGTGCGCCGTCATCGAGCTGCTCCGTCTCGGAGATGTCGACCTGGAAGAACGCCTCGTCGAGACCCGCCTGCTCCACGGCGATGCGCCAGCCCTCGGCCACCCGATCGATCGCGACGACCCGGACGAGCCACCCGTCGGGTGTGCCCATGGCGCTCTCGTCGACCCCGGCGGGGACCGCGCCGATGAGGACGTCGCCCGGCGCGAAATCGGGCTCCACATCGAGCAGAGCCTCGGTG
This sequence comes from Microbacterium sp. NPDC089189, assembly GCF_040685095.1. Classification (NCBI taxonomy): domain Bacteria; kingdom Bacillati; phylum Actinomycetota; class Actinomycetes; order Micrococcales; family Microbacteriaceae; genus Microbacterium; species Microbacterium sp. NPDC089189. The sequence goes on along the minus strand of NZ_JBFBHG010000017.1, from coordinate 52,557 downwards.
TCGCCGCGCTGATGCAACCACTGCTGCCGCGGATCCTGGTTGAACACGCGCACGTCGGGCGCCGTGACGGTGTCGTCGGCGTCGACGGCGACCACATCGACCACCACGTCGTCGGCCGCCGAGTGCCCGGCACGGTCGTACACCGTCGCGGTGTAGGTGAAGCTGCCGTCGGTGGGGGCCGCTGCGCCGAACTCCCAGTGGATGCCGTCCTCGTCCGAGCGGACGTCCGCGGTGCCGATGAGCCCGTCGGGGCCGGAGATCTCGACGCGGTCGATGCTCGACCCCGGCGCCGTGAGCGCGCCCGACAGCGTGAAGAAGCCGTGGTCGCCGAGGTCGACGTCGTGACCGTCGTCGTGCGAGTCGATGGTGACGGTGGGCCGCGCGTCGAAGGGACGCACGTGCTCCTCGCCCAGGATGTCGCCCACCGGCGCCCACGAGACGCTCGCCTGTCCTCGCCGCAGCGTCAGGACGTCATCGGGGCTCTGCGCCGTGAGCACGAGCTGGGGGATGGCGCCGCGCCGCGCATCCACGACGGCGCCGCGCGCGCGTCCCTCGTAGGCGGGGCCGAGATCGAGCAGCGTGGTCTCGGACGCGCCCGTGGCGGCGACGACCGCCAGGCCGTAGGCGGCATCGGCGTGGCGCGTGATGTGGACGCTCTCCGGCTCGCGCTCGGACAGGTCGACCGTGGCACCGTCGGTGAGGTCGGCGGTCACGACGAAGCTGCCGGGAAGGCTCACCTGCGAGGCGAACGGCGGCTCGTCCGGGATCCACCCCGTGACGTACAGCTGCGCAGCCACATCCACGTCGGCGGTGAGGCCGACCGCGCCGGTCGCATCGGGGGCGACGATCGTGGTCAGCGTGGTGCGACCGGCCGGCACCGGCAGACGTTGACCGCCGGCGATCACGGTCGTCGGCGACGGCGCGTCGACGACCAGCGTCGCGTAGACGGCACGGACGTCTTCACTCGGGACGCCGCCGGCGCCCACGACGCCCACCGGTACCTCGGCGGCGCCGACCACCGTGCCGGCGAGGCCGGCCGAGGTGTCGGCGCGAAGCACGGGTTCCTGCAGGGCGATCATCGACCCGGGCAGAAGCGGGTCCGAGTCGAAGGCTGCGAGCACCTCGATCCGCACGTCGACCGCGGCGTCCGCCCAGAGCTGCACCGCGCCGTCCTCGAGCGGCAGCAGCACGGTCGTGGATGCGGAGGCCCCGGCGACGACGTCCAGCACCGGCACCGCGCCGGCGCGGAGGACGCGGGTGTCGACCGGAGCGGACAGCGCCGCAATCCGCACGAGGGCCGCGTCGCTGCCCGCGACGGCATCGCCGAGGGCGACCGTGGTGCCGGCCACATCCGTCAGCGCCGCGCCGCGGCCGATCTCGGACTCCACGACAGGGAGCGCCGACCGGTCGGACACGCGGTGACCGATCGCTCCGCTCACGTCGGCGTGTGCGATCTCGGGGGTGTCGGGCACCTCGGCAGAGGCGGCCACGCCGCCCGCGAGGACGAGGGCTGCGGCGGTGACGACGCCGAGGACGCTCTGGAGCACGATGCGCACGGTCAGGCCGCCGTTCCGGAACGCGCGCGACGTCGGGCACGCACGGCGAGTGCCACGCCGACAGCGAGAACGGCCCCGCCGACGAGGGCAGCGATCAACACACCCTGCCCGCCGGTCAGCGCCAGCGCCCCCGTGCGCGGCGCCGTCGCGGCGCCGTCCGCGGGCGTGACCACGACCGCGGCGCCGCCCCCACCGCCGGCACCGCCGCCCCCACCGCCACTCGCGGCGGGCACCGCGAGACGCACGTTCAGGGCCGCGAGCGGCGAGGATGCGGCGTCGAGGACCGTCACGGCGGCATCCGGACTGCTCGCGGCGGCGCCGGCGGCGGCGCGCACCGACACCTGCAGGGCTCCGGGCTCGACGGCGACCTCGCCGTGCAGCCCGAGGGTCGTCGGCGCGAGCGCGACCGTCCGCCACGGTCCCGAGCCGGTGCGGACGGAGACGACGACGGCGTCGGCGCCGAGGCCCGCCTGCTCGAGCTCGACCCATGCCGTCGCGGCGCCCGCCGGGGCATCGACGGTGAACGACTCCTCGGCCGCGTGCGCGACCGCGGCGGGCGCCAGCAGCACCCCCGCGGCCACCATCAGGGCGAGCATCGTCGTGCGCGCGGACGCACGCCATCCACGTCGGATCATGCCGCTCCCCAGGGTCGATCGGTCGGGTCGTTCAGCACGGTAACAGCCGACGTGACGCCCCTCGGCGCGGGCACGTAGTTCTGCCCAGCGCGCGTCAGCGCGCGGTGCGGAACCGTATCCGCACGCCCGGACGGGCCTGCGCGAGCGCGTCGAGAGAGGCCCGGGTGGCCACCGCGATCACGGGGTAGCCCCCGGTGACGGGACCGTCGACGCCCAGCACGACGGGACGGCCCGCAGGAGGCACCTGCAGCGCGCCCGGGCGCATCCCCTCGCTGACCAGCTCACCGGCGCGGGTGCGGACCAGCTCGGGACCGTCCAGTCGCACACCGACGCGGTCGGCCGCGTCCGACACGGTCCACGTGGCGGAGCGGAGCAGGGCGAGCGCCTCGGGCGCGAACCAATCGGCCCGCGGACCGGGCTCGAGGTCCAGGATCAGCTCGCCGTCATCCGGCAGCGTCCACGGCCGGATGTCGAGCGCCGGGATCTCGCCGTCGATGTCGTCGGCGAGCGCGATCACGTCGCCCGCGGCGAGGTCGGCACCGCCGATCCCCGCGAGGGTGTCGGTGGCCCGCGACCCGGCGATCAGGGGTCCGCCCGCTCCCCCGCGGACGCCGAGGTACGCCCGGGCACCGTGAGCGAACGGCGGGAGGGCGAGCTCGGCGCCGGCGGGCCACGGCACGGCCTCGTTCCACGGCACCGGACGGTCGTCGATCAGGCCCCGCCCCGACGCTCCCGTCAGCGCGATCCAGAGATCGGTCTCGGCCACCGCGCGGAAGCCGCCGAGAAGCACCTCGACGCCCGCCGCCGCGGGACTGTTGCCGACCAGACGATTGGCCCGTCGGAGCGCCTCCGCATCCGCCGCGCCCGACACCGCGATCCCCTCCGACGCGCGCGCGGGCCGGCCCGCGTCCTGCAGGGTGGACCGCGCCCCCGGCGCGACGACGCGCAGCGCCGCGCGCTCGTCCATCGCCGCGGAAGGCACGGCGGCCTCCCGCTCGACGGCGTCGGCCGCGACTCCCGGCGCACCCGTCGCGGCGGAGCGGCGAGCGGTCGCCTCGTCGTGGACGAACCGCACGCGCATGCCGGGGCGCAGCAGAGCGGGGGTCGACGCGTGCGGGTCGAACAACACGGCCGGGGTGCGTCCGATGAGCTGCCACCCGCCGGGGGTCGGACGGGGATAGGCCCCGCTGAACCCGCCCGCCAGCCCCACCGCGCCGGCCGGGACGCGACTGCGCGGTGACGCACGGCGCGGCACGTCGAGGTCCCATTCCGCGCTGGTCAGGTAGCCGAACCCCGGAGCGAAGCCGGTGAAGGCGACGGTCCACTCGGCGCCCAGGTGGCGCGCGACGAGTGCGTCCTCGGAGAGTCCGAGCAGGCGCGCCGTGTCGCCGAGGTCCTCGCCGTCGTAGACGATCGGGACCTCCACGAGCTCGCCCGGGGCCGGAGTGCGCGCGGGTGCGGCGGCCTGCGCCTCGACCCATGCCCGCGCGGCGGCCGGCGACAGCACCGCCGGGTCGAGCACGAGCAGCACGCTGCGCGCCGCCGGCACGACGTCGATGAGACCCGGCGGCGCCGCATCCACGAGCCGGCGGTGGAGCGCCACCGATGCCGCGAGCGACGCCGTCTCGACGAGCACGGCGTCGCCTCCGAAGGGGAGGATCCTCACCAGGACGCCCTGACCGCGACACCCGCCGCATCGAGAGCGCGGCGGACGGCGCGGGCCATCGCGACGGCGGCCGGGGTGTCGCCGTGGAGGCACAGCGATGCCGCGTGGACCGCGACCTCGCCGCCGTCGACCGTGTCGACCCGCCCCTCGCGCACCAGCCGCACCGCGCGGGCGGCGACCTCATCCGGATCGGTGCGCAACGCTCCCGGCTCCCCTCGCGGCACCAGGGTGCCGTCCGCGCGGTAGCCGCGGTCGAGGAACGCCTCGCGCACGAACGGCACACCGGCCGCATGCGCCGCGTCGCGCAACGCGTCGCCGAGCCCGAGCACCGGGATCGCGCGCCCCCGGGCACGCGCGTGCGCGGCGACCACGTCGGCGACCGCGCGCGCGACGACCGGGTCGGCCCCGGCCGCGTGGTAGAGCGCACCGTGCGGTTTGAGGTAGCGGATGTCGGCGCCGGCCGCATCCAGCGCCTGCAGCTGACCCGCGAGCTCGGCGCGGAGCGCGGCGTCGTCGAGGGACTGGGCCACTCGGCCGAAGCCGGCGCGGTCGGGGTAGGACGGATGCGCGCCCACGGCCACCCCGTGGCGCTCGGCCCGGGCGACCGCCTCGCGCATGGACGCCGCGTCGCCAGCGTGTCCGCCGCAGGCGATGCTGGCGCTGGAGATGACGGCGAACATCGCCTCGTCGTCCGCGGTGGGGCGACCGTCGACCGTCTCGCCCAGATCCGCGTTCAGGTCGATCGCCCTCATGCGGCCACGCTAGCGCGAGCGCGCGGCCGGTAGCGTGGACGCATGGCACGGATGCGGCTCGAAGAGGTCCCCCGGCCCGAGGCGCGCCTGAGCGACGGCTCGCTCGCGAGCATCGTGCCCTCGCGCTTCGCCGGCGGGTTCGAGCTGGATGTCGCCGGCACCCCGCAGTCGCACGTCGACCTGGACGATCCGACCCACCTGCACTTCGAGTACGTGGCGCGGATGGGGGCCGTCATCGACCGGCTCAAGATGCCGGGGCAGCCGCTGACCGCGGTGCACCTGGGCGGCGGCGCCCTCACGATCCCCCGCTACATCGCCCACACGCGCCCCGGGTCGCGCCAGCAGGTGGTGGAGCTCGAGCAGGCGCTGGTCGACCTCGTGCGCGAGAACCTGCCGCTGCCGCGCGGGGCGCAGATCCGGGTGCGCATCGGCGACGCGCGCGCGGGGCTCGGTCGCCTCCCCGCTGCCCTCACGGGCAACGTCGACCTGCTGGTGTCAGATGTGTACGCCGGGGCGCAGACGCCCGCGCACCTCACGACGGTCGAGTTCTACCGGGCAGCGGCGGCGCTGCTCGCCCCCGACGGCGTGCTGCTCGTGAACGTGGCCGACGGCGCGGGACTGGCCTTCGCCCGGCGCCAGGTGGCGACCGTGCGGGCCGTGCTCCCCGAGATCGCCCTGCTCGCCGAGGTGCAGACCCTCAAGGGCCGGCGTTTCGGCAACCTCGTGATCGCCGCCTCCGCCGCCCCGCTCCCCACCGAATGGCTGCCTCGGCTCATGGCCGCGGGGCCGCATCCGGCCAAGGTCGCGCACGGCGCGGAGCTCGACGAGTTCGTGCGCGGCGCGACGCCCGCGACCGATGCGGACGCGACGCCCTCCCCCAAGCCGGCGGCCTCGGTCTTCGAGCTCTGACCGCGCGGTCGACGGGCGGCGGCGTGGCACACGCCCTGCTCGCCGACGACCACGCACACTGGATGAGGCCGTGCTTGGAGGGAGACACGTGAGCTACATCAGGGGACACCACCCGGACACGCTGCGCGAGATCGTCGACCCTCGCGAGTGCATCGACCGACTCGATGAGATCGGATCGCAGCGGAGCCTGCCCGCTCTCATGGAGCGGGTGTGGCTGTTGAAGGTCACCGATCAGCTCGATGACGCCCTCACGGTCGCCGAGCAGACCGTGCGCACCGCCCGCATGGCCGGCACGCGCAAGGACCTGCTGCGCGCCCGCATCCTGCACGCCACGGTGCAGCAGGAACGCGGGCAGCTGGGCGCCGCCGAACAGGAGCTCACCGCCTGCGCCGAAGAGGCGGAGGGCCAGGGCTGGGCCAGCATCGCCGCCTTCGCCTACCAGCACCGGGGCAAGGTGCACCTCGACGCCGAGGATCTGGAGGCGTCGCGCGAGGACTTCAAGCGCACGCTGTTCCTGCGTCAGCAGGCCGGAGCCCCCGAGGAGCAGCTCGAGACCACGCTGCTCGCGATCGACGCCGTCGACCGTCGCCGGATCGCCGCCAGCGTGGCGAGCTGACGCCGCGCATCCGAGTGTCGTAGATACGTTCTATCGTCGTCGCATGTCCGAACTGCAGCGCGTGCGCACCTGGGCTGATGCCCTCATCGCACTCCACCTCGACGACTCGTGGACGTTCGCCTTCGACAACGCCAAACGCCGGGCGGGCCTGTGCGACTTCGGCCGCCAGCGCATCAGCCTGTCGCGCTACCTCGCCGCCCGCTACGACGACGACACCAACCACCAGACACTCCTCCACGAGGTCGCGCACGCCCTCGCCGGCTCCGCCGCGGGCCACGGCGTCCGCTGGCAGCGCACCGCCCGCGAGCTCGGCTACGTCGGCGGCACGACGCATCACGGCGAGACGGCCGTGGAGCTCGCCCCCTGGGTGGGCGTGTGCCCGGCAGGACACGTGGCCTACCGGCACCGCCGCGCGACGCGGGCCACATCGTGCGCGAAGTGCGCGCCGCGGTTCGACGCCCGTCACGTGTTCACGTGGACGCGGCGCGAGATCTCGCGCGCCGAGCGGCTCGCCGCATCCACCCCGCGCTGAGGCGCGAGGCGCTCGGACTCGGCGGATCAGGCGTCAGGCGTCAGATCTCAGGCGTCAGGGCTCAGACCGCAGGCGTCAGGCGTCAGGACGCGACGAAGGCGCCGTCGCGCAGCACGGGCGCCGTGTCGACCTGATCGAGCAGAGCCGCGGCGACGACCGCCTCGCGGGCGCCGGCGTCGAGCAGCGCCTGCCCCGACCCGCTGGCGGTGAGCAGGTGGCGGACGGCGCCGCCCAGGCCACGGAAGGCCTCGCACGACGCGGCGGCCTCGGGCGAGGTGTGATCCAGGCCCAGTGTCCCCAGCGCGTCGATGATCGCACCCGCGCCCAGCTGGTCCTCGACCGCGAAACGACTGCCCGCGTCGTCGACGTCGCCGACGGCGATGACGGCGATCGAGGTGCGGGCGGCGCGGCGCTGCTGCTCGGCCAGCACGGCGCGCGCGACGGCACCGGCGTTGCGCAGCCCGCCGAGGAGAACCGTCGAGCCGGTGTCGTGCGCGGCACGGGCCAGGACCGCGGCGGGGGCGGATCCGGCCGCATCCACCCGGTCGGCGGTGACGAGCGCGTCCGCCGTCTCGGTCGAGTACGACAGCACGTCGACCACCACGACGACGTCGGAGGGCGCGAGCCGCGCGAGACCCGCAGCCCCCCACTCGAACCGGATCTGGTAGCGCGACTGGTCGTGCGGGGAGCTCATCCATCCAGCGTAGAACGGGTCGCCCGCGGCGACCGCCCACGTGACGCCCCGCGACGGCCCCGGGTCGGTGCCGACGCTGCTGCCCCGCCGCGGCTGCTGAGCGGAGGAGATCTGCGCAAGGGAGGACCGATTGCCCCGTTCCGATCCTCCGCTCGCTCGATCCCCTCCCTCCGATTCGCAGGAGGGGCGGAGGGGGCTGCAGACAGGCATGGATGGGGCGGCACGCGGGGCGGATGGGGCGGCACACGCATCCGCCCCCGGTTGGCGCCGCTGAGCGGAGGAGATCTGCGCAAGGGAGGACCGATTGCCCTGTTCCGATCCTCCGCTCGCTCGATCCCCTCCCCCCGATTCCGCATGGGGCGGTTTCGGACAGCCCGGCGCTGATGAACCGAGGGGGCGAGAGCGGCGGGACTCGGAGCCGGGAGCGAGGCTTCCGTGCTCTGCCGCCATCGAGCGGAGGAGATCGAGCGAGCGGAGGACCTGAAACCCGATGCGGCTCCTCCGCTCGCCCGATCTCCTCCCTCCGATTGCGCGGGGAGGCGACACCGACCTGACAAGGCGGACGCGGACGGGGATGGGGATGGGGATGGGGATGGGGATGGGGATGGGGAAGGGGACGGGGACGGGGAAGGGGATGGGGAGACGGACGGGGATGGGGATGGGGACGGGGAAGGGGACGGGGAAGGGGACGGGGAACAGGAAGGGGATGGGGAACAGGAAGGGGATGGGGAACAGGAAGGGGATGGCAAGCCGCTGGGTGGGGGGTGGTCGCGGTGCGACACTGGGCGCATGCGCATCCTCCTCAAGTTCGTCATCGACTGCGATCCGGATGCGGCGTGGCGGGCCCTGCACTCGCCCCGCGCCGTGGCCGAGATCTACGGCCCGTTCCTCGACATGCAGCCGCTCACGGCGCTCCCTCCGACCTGGGAGAGCGGCGACGAGGTCGCGGTGGGACTGTTCGCCGGCGGGCTGATCCCGGTGGGGACGCAGCTGATCGCCGCGACCGACCGCACGGTGTCGGAGCCGGCCGGCGAGGTGCGCATCTTCCGCGACAGTGGGATGCCGTTGACCGGTCCGCTGGCCGCGCTCGACGTGTGGGACCACCAGATGGCGATCAGCCCCACGCCGGACGGGCGCACGCTCTGGCGCGACCGCCTGGTCATCGGCGGGCGCGCCGCCCCGGCCCTGTGGCCCCTGCTCTGGGCCACCTGGCAGTGGCGGGGCGCCCGCATCCGCGCCCTCGCACCGACCTGGTCGCACGACCCGGAGTGATGCGGACCGGGCGTCAGGCGTCGGCGAGCGCGGCGATCGGTGCGACGCGGGTGGCCAGGCGGGTCGGCACGACGGCGGCGATGAGTGTCAGCAGGGCCGTCGCCCCGACGACGGCCACCATCGGCCACACCGGCAACGCCGGTGGGACGAACGTCACCGCGCGCGGCAGCGTCAGGTCGACGGGCACGGTGGCGAGCAGCGACTGCGCACCGGCCCAGCCGTAGAAGACGCCCAGCACGATGCCGGTCACGGTGGCCGCGATCGTGATGTGGGCGGCCTCGCGGAGGACCATGCCCCGCACCTGGCGGTTCGACACCCCGAGGGTGCGCAGCAGCCCGAGCTCGCGGCGACGCTGCACGATCCCGAGTGTGAGCAGATTGACCAGCCCCACGGCGGCGATGACGGCGGACACGGCGACGAGGCCCATCATGATGCCCGCGAACGCGTCGAGGAGCGTCGCCATCTCGGTGGGCAGCGATCCGCCCCCGGCAGCCGTCAACACCGCCTTCGTGGACTCGAGCGCGACGGCGAACATCGTCACGAGGGTCACTCCCATGACGACGCCGATCGCCATCCGGCTGGAGCGCTCCGGGTAGCGCAGGGCGTTCTCGGCGGCCAGGCGCGCGGTGGCCGAGGTGCCGAAGAGCCGGCCGACCAGGCGCAGGACGGGCGGCATCACGAGCGTCGCCCCCAGCGCGAGCCCCGTGAACGAGAGGATGCCGCCCACGAACGCGACGACGACCCCGAGCGGTGTCACGAAACCGACCAGGATGCCGCCGGCCAGGAAGAGCGCGCCGATCGCCAGGAGGCTGATGGCGGTCGCATTGCGCCCGGTGCGCCGGGCCGCGCGCTCGTAGGGGGCCTCGACGGATCCGCCGATGGCCTCGAGCGGGGTCACGGTGAGCACACGGCGCGCGCCGAGCCACGCCGAGAGCCACGTCGTGGCGGCCACGATCGCCGCGGGGATGAGGAGCGTCGGCGTGACCACCGCGAACTCGAGGTGGTCGAGCGCGAGAAGACGCCCCGCGAGCGCCACGCCGGCCGCCGCGGCCGCCGTGCCCGCGAGCAGCCCGATCGCCGCGCCGATCGCGCCGACGATGAGGCCCTGACGCGCGATCGCCGCCCGTTGCGCCCGCGCCGATGCCCCGATGAGCCGCAGCAGCGCGATCTGCCGCGTGCGGCCGGCGACGACGGTCGAGAACGTGTTGGCGGTCACGATGCCGGCCACGTAGACGCTGACCCCGACGAGCAGCGTCGTCAGGATCATCAGCACGAGCGCGAGCGTGTCGCTGTCGCCGATGTACGGGTCGGCGCGCAGCAGCGCCGCGATGTAGCCGGTCGCCGAGATGAGCAGCACCCCGAAGGCGGCCGAGATGGCGGAGACGAGGACGCTGGCCCCCATCCCGCGCTCGCGCAGCCACCCGAGCGCGGCGCGCGGCGCCGGCGGAGCCACAGCGGTCGCGGCGCTCACGCGGCGGCTCCCTGCTCGGCGGCGAGCATGAACGCCGCGATCTGCTCGGCGCTCTGGCCGCGGTGATCGGCGATCACGCGCCCGTCGCCCAGATAGATCACCCGGTCGGCGTGGGCCGCGGCGAGCGGATCGTGGGTCACCATCGCGATCGACTGCCCGTGCTCGCGGCTGGCGGCGCGCAGGAGCGCCAGCACGTCGCGTCCGGTGCGGGAGTCGAGGTTGCCGGTGGGCTCGTCGGCGAACAGCAGATCGGGCGCCGTGCTCAGCGCACGGGCGATCGCGACGCGCTGCTGCTGCCCGCCGCTCAGCTCGTGGGGCCGGTGACGCACGCGGCCGGTCAGCCCGAGCGTCTCGACGAGCATGTCGATGCGCGCGCGTTCGAGGGCGCTCGGTCGGCGGCCGTCCAGGTCGAAGGGCAGCGTGATGTTGCCGAGCACGTCGAGGGTGGGCACCAGGTTGAACGCCTGGAACACGAAGCCCACGCGGCGCCGGCGCAGCACCGTCAGCTCGTCGTCGCTGAGGCCGGTGATATCGGTGTCGCCGATCCATGCGGTCCCGCTGGTGGGCGCATCGAGCCCGGCCATGATGTGCATGAGGGTGGATTTTCCCGACCCCGACGGCCCCATGATCGCGGTGAACTCGCCGCGCCGGATGCCGACGCCGACGTCGTCGAGCGCGCGCACGGCGCCGGCGCCGGTTCCGAAGGTCTTCGTGAGTCGTTGGACGCGGGCGGCGAGGCCCAGATCGCTCGAGGAGATGTGCATGATCCGACCGTACGAACGGGCGCCATCCCGACACATCGGTCGCTGGTCGCGTCCGCATCCGTCGCTCGGATGACGTGCGATCCGCGGTCAGGTCAGGTCAGGTCGTGCTCGAACGCGAACACGACCAGCTGCACGCGGTCACGCAGCGCGAGCTTGGCGAGGATGCGGCTGATGTGCGTCTTCACGGTGGCCTCGGAGAGGAACTCGTGCGTCGCGATCTCGGCGTTCGAGAGCCCACGGGCGGCGAGCGCGAAGATCTCGCGTTCACGGTCGGTCAGCTCCGCGAACGCCGCGGGGACGGGCACGACGGGCGCGGTGAACCGGCTGAAGAGCTCGCGCGTGGCCGAGGCCGCGATGACCGCCGATCCGGCGTGCACGGTGCGGACGGCGGCGAGCAGGAACTCCGGCTCGGCGTCCTTCAGCAGAAACCCGCTGGCGCCCTGGCGGATCGCGCGCGCGGCGGCCTCGTCCAGATCGAACGTCGTCAGCATCACGATGCGCGGCGGCGCCTCGTCCTGCAGCAGCTCGGCGGTGGCGGCGAGCCCGTCCATGACCGGCATGCGGATGTCCATAAGGACGACATCGGGGCGCTCCCGCCGGACGACGTCGAGGGCCTCCCGCCCATCCGCCGCCTCGCCCACGACCTCCATGTCGGACTGGGAACCGAGCAGCATACGGATGCCGGCGCGGAACAGTCCCTGGTCATCGACCAGCACGACGCGGATCGGCCCACTCATACGATCACTCCGATCGGAAGCTCGGCGTCGACGGTGAAGGCCCCGTCGGCGGCGCCGGCGCGCAGCCCGCCGCCCACGAGCTGGGCGCGCTCCTGCATACCCACGATCCCGTGGCCGCGGGAGGGAGGGGGCGCGGGCGCCTCGGCGGCGACGACGTTGCGCACCGCCAGGCGCACCCGATCGGGGTACCACGACACCCACACTTCCACCGGGCCCGCTCCCCCGTGGCGCAGCGCGTTCGTGAGCGCCTCCTGCAGGATGCGGTAGACCGCGAGCTGCACCGAGGCCGGCACCGCGGCCGGCGGCACCGGGGAGATGGCGACCCGGAGGTCGACCCCCGCCGACTGCACCTGCCGGAAGAGCGCGTCGAGGTCGGTGAGCGAGGGCTGCGGACCGTCGCCCTGGCTGTGGCGCAGCTGGGTGAGCAGGAGCCGCACGTCGGTCAGCGCGGCACGGGCCGTCGTGCTGATCGTCGCGAGGGCGTCCGTCGCGATCTGCGGATCCGCCGCCGCCGCGTACCGCGCGCCGTCCGCCTGCGCGACCACGACGGCCAGCGAATGGGCGACGACGTCGTGCATGTCGCGGGCGATCCGCACCCGCTCCTGCTCGGCGATCGCGTCGGCCTGGGCCGCGTCGCGAGCGATGCGGTTCTCGCGCGCCCGCACCGCCGTGCGCACCAGCGCCCCGGCCGTCCACGCCAGTCCGAGGGCGAAGACGGCGGCGACCAGCACGAACACCGCCAACGGCAGGCTGCGGATGTCGGCGGTGCCGCCGCTGAGCAGCGACGTGACGAAGACGAGGTACACCGCGATAGCGATCGCGCCGACGAAGGCCGAGACGAGCCCCGACCAGAAGACGATCCGGCCGCCGTAGGCCGCGGTGACGTACAGGACCGCGAAGACCGCGACGTCGCTCGGCACGGGCGGCATGCCGGCGAGCATCTGCGCGAGCGCCGTGACCCACGCGATCCCGAGCGACAGACCGGGGGACCATCGGCGGACGGCGACGGCCGCCGACATCCCGAGCGCCACGAGCACCTCGGCCCCGCCGGCCGCGGCGGCCATCGTGAAGAAGACCCCGAACGTGCCGAGGAACACGACGGCGATCAGGGCGTCGATCGCGATCTGGTACGGCTTCAGCGGGCGGAACATCCCTGCCACGCTACGCGCACCGCCGGGCCGGCCACATCCGTCTCGAGATGTATCCGGCGTCGTCGGCCCGACCGCGGATGCGGCGTCAGCGGCGCGCGCGGGATGCGGCGGCCAGCTCCGCGGCGACACCGGCGGCGTCCTCGGCCACGAGACCGGCGGTCACGCGGATGTGCGGCGCACGGTGTTCGCCGACCATGAAGGGCGCGCCCGCCGCCACCGAGATCCGCGCGGCGGCGAGGTGCACGAGCGCCGCACGCTCGTCGGCGACCGGCAGCCAGAGGTTGATGCCGTCGGGCGGCGGGAGCACGATGCCGTGTTGACGCAGGGCCCCGACGAGGGCCTCCTGCCGGTCGCGGTAGGCGCGGCGGGCGGCGCTGACCGCGTCGATCGCGGCGGGCCGCGTGAGCATGTCGAGCATGACGCCCTGCAGGAGCCGCGAGGTCCATCCGGGTCCCAGCATGCGCCGCGCGATCACCCGGTCGAGCACCCGGGCGGGGCCGCCGATGGCCGCGATCCGGAGGTCCGGCCCGTGGGACTTCGAGAAGCTCCGCACGTGCACGACCTGCGCCGGGAGCCACCGGGCGAGGGTCGCGTCGGGCGCCATCGCGATGAGCCCGGAGTGATCGTCTTCGATGATCACGACCCGTTCGCCGTCGCGCGCCGACCGCACCGCGCCGGCCAGCTGGCGCGCGCGCACCGTCGTCATCGACGCGCCCGTCGGGTTCTGCGCCCGCGGCTGCAGGATGACGGCGACGGGGTGGCGCGCCAGCGCGCGGGTGAGCGAGGCGGGCACGACCCCCTCGTCATCGAGGTCGAGGGGCACCGCCTCGGCCCCCAGCGCATCGAGCAGGTCGAAGAAGTACGGGAACCCCGGCGACTCGACGGCGACGCGGTCGCCGAGCCGCACGATCTGCTCGAGCACCCGCGAGATGCCGTCCAGCGCACCGTCGACGACGGTGAGGGTCTCGACGCGGGTCGGCCAGCTGTCGCGCAGCACCTCGGCGAGCTGCGGCAGCACGGGGAGATCGTGGTACCGGCCGGCATCCGCCCGCAGCGCCACGTGGTCGAAGGCCGAGCCGAGCGCTGGCAGCAGCGCCGGGTCCGGCGTGCCGGACGCCAGGTCGAGGCCCGCGGCGCTCGCCCCCGACAGCCCCTGCACACGCGGCGTCAGCCACTCCCGCCGCGGCGCGCGCACGAAGCTCCCCGCCCGTCCGCGCGATTCGAGGACGCCGGCCCGCGCGAGCGCCTGCCATGCGGCGCTGACGGTCGCCGGGCTCACGGCCAGCTCCGCGGCGATCTCGCGCACGGTCGGCAGGCGGTCGCCGGGGGCGAGCACGCCCTCGGTCACGAGTCGTGCGATGACGCCCGCGATGCCCTGCGGCGAGCGGTCGGGGAACGCGGCGGGCAGCGGCACCGGCATCCTTCCGAGAGAGCGAGGCGACCGGACATTAACCATCACGTCACAGGCCGAAACCGAAGAGAAATGTTCAGCGAGAAAGATAACAGAACGGGAACGACCCACCCCGAACCCCTCGCATCCCGTAGCGGCGGGGGGACCTGAACGGTACGGTTCCGACCACCGGGAGGCAATGATGACGACGGTACGTGCAGCGATCACCCAGACGACATGGACGGGCGACAAGGCGTCCATGCTCGACAAACACGAGGGCTTCGCCCGGGATGCGGCAGCGCAGGGCGCGCAGGTGGTGTGTTTCCAGGAGCTCTTCTACGGGCCCTATTTCGGCATCACCCAGGACCAGAAGTACTACCGCTACGCCGAGCCGGTCGACGGCCCCATCGTGCAGCGCTTCGCGGCGCTCGCGAAGGAGCTCTCGATCGTCATGGTGCTGCCGATCTACGAGGAGCAGCAGACCGGCGTCTACTACAACACCGCGGTCGTGGTGGATGCGGACGGCTCGATCGCGGGCGTCTACCGCAAGAACCACATCCCGCACGTCGAGAAGTTCTGGGAGAAGTTCTACTTCCGCCCGGGCAACCTGGGCTACCCCGTCTTCGACACGGCGGTCGGCAAGGTCGGCGTCATCATCTGCTACGACCGGCACTTCCCCGAGGCATGGCGCGAGCTCGGCCTGAACGGCGCGCACCTGGCGTTCAACCCGAACGCCACCAAGCCCGGGCTCTCGAACCGCCTGTGGGAGGTCGAGCAGCCCGCCGCCGCCGTCGCGAACGGGTACTTCGTGCTCGCCCCGAACCGAGTGGGACGCGAGGACAACGAGTACGGCGACGAGGCGGTCACCTTCTACGGCCGCAGCCAGATCGTCGACCCGCGCGGCAACTACGTCGGCGACCTCGGATCGGGCGAGCACGAGGAGCTGCTCATCCGCGACCTCGACATGGACCTCGTGCAGCAGATGCGCGACGACTGGCAGTTCTTCCGCGACCGCCGTCCCGACACCTACGGGGAGATCACCGCCCCGTAACCGTCCCGCCGGTGTCCGCGGCGTGCGCCGCGGGCGCACGACCGTCCGCGTTCGAGAGGAACACGACATGGCAACGACACTCATCACCGGCGGCACCGTCGTCTCGGCGACCGGCCGCGGGCCGGCCGACGTCCTGATCGACGGCGAGACCATCGTCGCGGTGCTGCACCCCGGATCCGAGCTGCTCGGCGTCGACCTGGCCGCAGCGGTCGACACCGTGATCGATGCGACCGGCAAGTACGTCATCCCGGGCGGCATCGACGCGCACACCCACATGCAGCTGCCGTTCGGCGGCACGAGCGCGTCGGACACCTTCGAGACCGGCACGCGCGCGGCGGCCTGGGGCGGCACGACGACGATCATCGACTTCGCCGTGCAGCGCTACGGCGAGCGCGTGCAGGACGGCCTCGCCCGCTGGCATGAACTCGCCGCCGGCAACTGCGCGATCGACTACGGCTTCCACCAGATCGTGGGCGGCGTCGACCAGGACTCGCTCGCCGCGCTGCCCGGGCTGATCGACGAGGGCATCACGAGCTTCAAGATGTTCATGGCCTACCCGGGGGTCTTCTACTCGGACGACGCCCAGGTGCTCAAAGCCATGCAGGTGTCGGCCGAGACCGGGCTGCTGACGATGATGCACGCCGAGAACGGCCCCGTCATCGACGTGCTGGCCGAGCAGCTGGTCGCCAGCGGCAAGACCGACCCCTACTTCCACGGCATCGCCCGCGCGTGGCAGGCCGAAGAGGAGGCGACGCACCGCGCGATCATGCTCGCCAACATCACCGGCGCGCCGCTCTACGTCGTGCACGTGAGCGCGAAGCAGGCCGTGGAGCAGCTGGCGTGGGCGCGCGACAAGGGGCAGAACGTCTTCGGCGAGACGTGCCCGCAGTACCTCTACCTCTCGCTCGAGGAGCAGCTCGGGGCATCCAGTGACCAGTGGGGGGCGTTCGAGGGCGCGAAGTGGGTGTGTTCGACACCGCTGCGCTCTCGCGCGGAAGGTCACCAGGACCACATGTGGCAGGCGCTGCGCACCAACGACCTGCAGATGGTCTCGACCGATCACTGCCCGTTCTGCATGAAGGACCAGAAGGAGCTCGGGCGCGACGACTTCCGCGCCATCCCCAACGGCATCGGGTCGGTGGAGCACCGGATGGACCTCATGTACCAGGGGGTCGTGACGGGCGAGATCACCCTCGAGCGCTGGGTGGAGCTGACCAGCACGACGCCGGCGCGCATGTTCGGCATGTACGGCAAGAAGGGCGTCATCGCGCCCGGTGCCGACGGCGACGTCGTCATCTACGACCCGAACGGGCACACCTCGATCGGTTACGAGAAGACGCACCACATGAACATGGACCACTCCGCGTGGGAGGGGTTCGAGATCGACGGGCACGTCGACACCGTCATCGCCCGCGGCAAGGTCGTCGTCGACGACGGCCGGTACCTGGGCACGAAGGGCGACGGACGCTTCGTGCGCCGCGGCCTCAGCCAGTACCTCATCTGATGCCCCGACCCGCCCCATCCCGCCCCGGCCGCACGGCCACCCCTCACGACCGGAAGGCATGACATGGATTTCGGCGTCGTCCTGCAGACGAACCCTCCCGCGGCGCGGACCGTGCAGCTCGCCCAGCTCGCCGAGGCGCACGGCTTCAGCCACGTCTGGACCTTCGACTCGCACCTGCTCTGGCAGGAGCCGTATGTGGTGCACTCCGCCATCCTGAACGCCACCAAGCGCATCGTCGTGGGGCCGTTCGTGACCAACCCGGCCACGCGCGACTGGACCGTGACGGCGTCGGTGTTCGCGACCCTCAACGAGATGTACGGCAACCGCACGATCTGCGGCATCGGCCGCGGCGATTCCGCGGTGCGCGTGACGGGCGGCAAGCCGGTGTCGCTGGCCGACCTGCGCGAGTCGGTGCACGTGATCCGCGAGCTCGGCAACTCGCGCGCCGTGGAGTACAACGGTGCGACGCTGCAGTTCCCGTGGAGCCGGGGATCCGAGCTCGACGTGTGGGTGGCCGCGTACGGCCCGCTCGCGCTGAAGCTCACCGGCGAGGTGGGCGACGGCTTCATCCTGCAGCTCGCCGACCTCGACATCGCGGCGTGGATGATCAAGGTCGTCAAGGACGCGGCGGCCGCGGCGGGGCGCGACCCGGAATCGATCGCGTTCTGCGTGGCAGCGCCCATGTACATCGGCGAGGACCGCGAGCACATGCGCGACCAGTGCCGCTGGTTCGGCGGGATGGTCGGCAACCACGTGGCCGACATCGTCGCGAAGTACGGCACGCACGGCGAGGTTCCCGAGGCGCTGACCGACTACATCGCCGGGCGCACCGGGTACGACTACAACTCGCACGGCAAGTCCGGCAACGACCACGTCGACTTCGTGCCGGACGAGATCGTCGACCGCTTCTGCCTGCTCGGCACCGCCGAGGAGCACATCGCGAAGCTCGAGAAGCTGCGCGAGATCGGCGTCACCCAGTTCGCCGGCTACCTCCAGCACGACAACAAGGAGGAGACGATGCGGGTGTACGGCGAGACCGTCATCCCCGCGCTCTCCGAGCACATCACGGCCACGCGATGACTTCGTCTCCTCCCCCCACTCCCACCCCCGCACCCGCGAGACAGCACTTTCGCGCCGAAACAGCGGGTTCAACCCACGGTCTCGGCGCGAAAGCGCTGTCTCGCGGGTCGGGGATGCGGGGGCGGCGGGGCGGGGCGGGCGTGCTGTGGGGCGTGGCGGGGGTCGCGGCGGTGGTGGTGCTGTGGGAGCTGTACAAGTTCCTCGGGCCCGCCGACGGGGTGACCCTCGGGTCGGACGGCAGCGCCGGATCGGGCGTCATGATCCTGCCGCGCACGCACGACCGCGCCATGCCGCACGTCTGGGAGATGGTCGCGCGGCTGTTCGCCTCGACGAGCGGCGGCGACACCCCACCCCTGTGGATGTCGGTGGCCACCGCGGGGCTGCTGACCCTCGGCATCGCCGCGGCCGGTTGGATCATGGGCGTGCTGGTCGGCGGACTCCTCGGGCTCGCCATGCAGCGCTGGCGACTGGTCGAGTGGGGCCTGCTGCCCTGGATCGTCGTCAGCCAGACCGTCCCTCTCATCGCCTTCGCCCCGGTGATCAACGCGCTCGGCGGACAGCTCGACCGCGAGGGCATCCCGTGGCCGCAATGGCTGTCGGTGGCCGTCATCGCGTCGTATCTCGCGTTCTTCCCGGTCGCGGTGGGGATGCTGCGCGGCCTCGAAGCCCCCGACCGCATCCACCTCGACCTCATGCGCACCTACGCCGCGGGCTACGGCACGACGCTCCGCCGTCTGCGGCTGCCCGCCGCGGTCCCCCACCTCCTGCCCGCGCTCCGGCTGGCGGCCGCCGCCGCGGTCGTGGGCGCCGTGGTCGCCGAGGTGTCGATCGGGATGCGGGGCGGCATCGGCCGCATGCTCATCCAGCTGGCGGGTCAGGCCTCATCCGACCCGGCAGCGCCCTGGGGACCCACCTTCGGCACGATCGCGCTGGGGCTGGTCGCCGCGGGCACCGTGGCGCTGATGGGCCGGGGACTCAAGAACTATCGCCGAGGCGAGGAGACGACATGACAGAGGCCACGGCCCCCGCCGTCCGCGCGAGCGGCGTCGGCAAGGTGTTCGCCACGCGCACCGACGACGTGATCGCCCTCACCGGCGTAGACCTCGAGGTCGCGGCCGGCGAGTTCGTCTCGCTCATCGGCCCCTCGGGATGCGGCAAGTCGACCCTGCTGCGGCTGATCGCCGACCTCGACGGCGCCAGCTCGGGCACCCTCGAGATCTTCGGTCGCCCGGCGGCCGACGCCCGCCGCGCGCAGGACTACGGCATGGCGTTCCAGCAGGCGGGGCTCCTGCCCTGGAGGACGGTCGGCGCGAACATCGCCCTGCCCCTCGAGGTGCACGGCGTCGGCAAGGCGGAGCGCGCCGCGCGCGTGGCCGAGCTCGCCGCGCTCGTGGGACTCACCGAGTTCGTGGACCGCTACCCCGACCAGCTCTCGGGCGGGATGCAGCAGCGCGTCGCCATCGCCCGCGCGCTGGCCTCGCGCCCCCGACTGCTGCTCATGGACGAGCCGTTCGGAGCCCTCGACGAGATGACCCGCGAGTACCTGCAGGGCGAGCTCACCCGGATCGCCGCCGAGACGGGAGCTGCCGTGGTCTTCGTCACGCACTCCATCCCGGAGGCGGTCTTCCTCTCGGACCGAGTGGTGGTCATGAGTCCGCGTCCCGGGCGCATCACCGACATCGTCACGACGGGGTTCGGGCCGCTCCGCGACGAGCGGCTGCGGGAATCTCCCGACTACTTCGCCCGCGTCACCGCGGTGCGCGAGGCGCTCCACGGAGCCCCCGTCGAACGGGCGAACGAGCGATGAGCACCGTCGGCGCGCCGCGCCCCCTGCCGGGCTGGCTGCGCATCGTGGCACCGCTGGTCGTCGCGCTGATCGGGCTGCTGCTGTGGGTGCTCGTCGTCGACGTGTTCGAGGCCGCGCCCCGCATGCTCCCGAGCCCGTTCGCGATCGCCGCGGAGTTCGTGCTGCGCTGGCCGATCATCGCGCCGCACATGATGATCACCGCCACCAACGCGCTCGTCGGGCTCGTGGCGGGCACCGTCATCGCCGTGCTCCTGGCCGGGCTCGCCGCATCCGCCCGCCCGCTCGACGGGATGCTGGCGCCGCTGGTGGCGGCGCTCGCCGTCGTCCCGATCGTGGCCCTCACCCCCATCCTCAACACGATGTTCGGGGCGTCGAGCCAGTTCGGGCGGCAGGCGGTGGCGGCGATCGCGGTCTTCGTGCCGGTGTTCGTCAACACGCTGCGCGGACTCCGCCAGACCCGGCCGGTGCACCGCGACGTCCTGCGCGCCTCCGCCGCGACCCGCGGGCAGACCTTCCGCCTCCTCACCTTCCCGACCGCCCTGCCGTACCTGCTCTCCGGCATCAGGATCGCCGCGTCGCTCGCCGTCATCTCGGCCCTGGTGGCCGAGTACTTCGGCGGTCCCGCCGACGGCATCGGCACCGCCATCGCGACCTACGCCAAATCCGGCCGCGCCGCCCTGGCCTGGGCGTTCGTGGTGGGCGGCATCCTCATCGGCCTCCTCTTCTTCCTCGTGACCTCGCTCCTGGAGCGGCTCGCCACGAGGCGGGCCCCGGTCTGACCGGCGGCGTCCCACCGCACCACCGCACCACCAGGCACCACCGAACCCGAAAGGAACAGCATGAGACACAGCATTCGACGCACCCTCGTGGCCGTCTCCACCGTCGGCATCGCCTCGCTGGCGCTGGCCGCCTGCGCCGGCGGCGGTACCGACCCCGCGACCGACCCCGACGGCGAGTTCGAGCCCCTGACCTCGATCTCGCTGCAGCTGCAGTGGCTGCCGCAGGCGCAGTTCGCCGGTTACTACGTCGCCCTCGACCAGGGCTACTTCGAGGAGGAAGGGTTCGACGACGTCGAGATCGTCCCCTCGGGCGGCGACATCGTGCCGCAGGACGCCCTCGTCGCCGGCGACGTCGACTTCGCCGTCGCGTGGGTCCCCAAGGTGCTCGGCACGCTCGAGGCCACCGGCGCCGAGCTCACCGACATCGCCCAGGTGTTCCAGAAGTCGGGCACGCTGCAGGTCTCGTGGGCCGACAGCGGCATCGACTCCGTCGCCGACTTCGAAGGCAAGCGGATCGGCTCGTGGGGCTTCGGCAACGAGTGGGAGATCTTCGCCGCGATGGCCGACGAGGGACTGGACTCCACCGGCGTCTCGATCACGACGCAGGACTTCAGCATGAACGCGCTGCTCGACGGCGACGTCGACGCCGCCCAGGCGATGACCTACAACGAGTGGGCGCAGGTGCTCGAGGTCGTCAACCCCGAGACCGGTGAGCTGTACCAGCCGGAGGACTTCGACGTGATCTCGTACGAGGACACCGCGGGGGCCATGCTGCAGGACGCGATCTGGGCCGACACGGCGCGACTCGCCGACGACCCGGCGTACGCGGATGCCGCCGTGCGCTTCTTGAAGGCCGTGACCAAGGGATGGATCTTCGCCCGGGACAACCCCGAGGAAGCGGCGCAGATCACCTACGACGCGGCGATCAACGCCGAGGCGGCCTTCCCCGTCGGCCCGACGCACCAGCTGTGGCAGATGAACGAGGTCAACAAGCTCATCTGGACCGACGACCCGTTCGGCGTCGTGAACGAGGATGCGTGGGCCCAGACCGTGGCCGGCGCGCTCGCCGCGACCAACCAGGACGGCCTCAACCTCATCACCGCCGAGCCGGCCGACAGCGCCTACGACAACACCTACATCCAGCAGGCGCTGCAGGAGCTCGAGGCCGAAGGCGTGAGCGTCGAAGGAACCTACACACCGCTGGACGTCGTCCTCACCGAGGGCGGACAGTAGAGACACCCGTCCGGGGCGGCCGCATCCCACGGCCGCCCCGGGCACCCGTCGGACACTCCCGAGGAAGCGAGACACCCATGAGTCACGATCTCGACCGTCGCGCCTACGAGCTCGACCGCGCGCACGTCTTCCATTCCTGGTCGGCCCAAGCCGCCCTCGACCCGCTCGTCATCGCCGGCGGCGAGGGAACGCGGGTGTGGGACTCGGCGGGCACCCGCTACCTCGACTTCTCGAGCCAGCTCGTCAACGTCAACATCGGGCACCAGCATCCCGCGGTCGTCGCCGCGATCCAGGCGCAGACCGCGCAGCTGACCACGATCGGCCCGGCCACCGCGAACCTCGCCCGCGGCGAGGCCGCCGAGCGCATCGTCGCCCGCGCCCCCGAAGGGTTCTCGAAGGTCTTCTTCACCAACGGCGGCGCCGACGCGATCGAGAACGCCATCCGCATGGCGCGGCTGCACACCGGCCGCGACAAGGTGATCTCGCGCTACCGCTCGTACCACGGCAACACCGGCGCCGCGATCGTCGCCACCGGCGACTGGCGGCGCATCCCCAACGAGTACGCGCGGGGGCACGTGCACGTCTTCGGGCCGTACCTGTACCGCTCCGAGTTCTGGGCGAGCACACCGGAAGAGGAGTCCGCTCGCGCCCTCCACCACCTCGAGCGCGTCATCCAGGCCGAGGGGCCCACCGGCATCGCCGCCGTCCTGCTCGAATCGATCCCCGGCACGGCCGGCGTGCTCATCCCGCCCCCCGGATACCTGGCCGGCGTCCGCGAGATCTGCGACCGCTACGGCATCCTGCTCATCCTCGACGAGGTGATGGCGGGGTTCGGGCGCACCGGCCGCTGGTTCGCGTTCGAGGGCCACGACGTCGTGCCCGACCTCATCACGTTCGCCAAGGGGGTGAACTCCGGGTACGTGCCGGTGGGCGGCGTGCTGATCTCCGACCCGATCGCCGCGACCTTCGACGACCGGGTGTTCCCCGGCGGCCTCACCTACTCCGGGCACCCGCTCGCGGCGGCATCCATCGTCGCGACGCTCGATGCGATGGCGGACGAGGGCATCGTCGAGAACGCCCGGCGCATCGGCGCCGACGTGCTCGGCCCCGCCCTCCGGTCTCTCGCCGAGCGCCACGACGTCATCGGGGAGGTGCGCGGCGAGGGCGTCTTCTGGGCGCTCGAGCTCGTCGCCGACCGCACGACCCGCGACCCCCTTCCGTCCGCCGACATGGGCAGGCTCAAGAACGACCTCATCGGCCGGGGGCTCCTGCCCTTCGTGCAGGACAACCGCATCCACGTCGTCCCGCCCTGCGTCGTCACGGACGACGACGTCGCCGAGGCGATCGGCATCTACGACGCGGCCCTCGCCGCCCTCTGACCCGCACGGACCGGGGGCGACGCCGCCCCCGGAGGAAAGGACGACATCATGAGCGAGACCCTCGGACACTGGGTGCACGGCGCTGCCTGGGACGGCACGTCGACCCGCACGGCACCGGTCTACAACCCGGCGCTCGGCACCGTGCAGAAGCAGGTGCGGCTGGCCAGCACCGCGGATGTGGATGCCGCCGTCACCGCCACGGCGGCGGCCTGGCCGGCGTGGCGCGACGCGTCGATCGCCAAGCGCACGACCGTGCTGTTCGCCTTCCGGGAGCTCCTCAACGCCCGTAAGGAGGAGCTCGCCGCCATCCTCACCGCCGAGCACGGCAAGGTGCTCTCGGACGCGCTCGGCGAGATCGCGCGCGGGCTCGAAGTGGTCGACGTCGCCTGCGGCGTCGGACACCTGCTGAAGGGCACGTACTCGGAGAACGCCTCGACCGACGTGGACGTCTACACGCTGCGCCAGCCCGTGGGCGTCGTCGGGGTCATCAGCCCCTTCAACTTCCCGGCCATGGTGCCGATGTGGTTCTTCCCGATCGCCCTCGCCGCCGGCAACGCGGTCGTGCTGAAGCCGAGCGAGAAGGACCCGACGGCGTCGATCTGGCTTGCGGAGCTGCTGCGCGAGGCGGGCCTGCCCGACGGCGTGTTCACGGTGGTCAACGGCGACAAGGAAGCCGTCGACGCCCTGCTCGTGCACCCCGACATCCGTTCCGTCTCGTTCGTCGGATCGACCCCGATCGCGCAGTACATCTACACGACGGCGGCGGGCGCCGGGAAGCGCGTGCAGGCGCTCGGCGGCGCGAAGAACCACATGCTGGTGCTGCCGGACGCCGACCTCGACCTCGCCGCCGACGCCGCCGTCAACGCGGGCTTCGGCTCGGCCGGCGAGCGCTGCATGGCGGTGTCGGTCGTGCTGGCGGTCGAGTCGATCGCCGACGAGCTGGTGGCGAAGATCACCGAGCGCATGGCGACGCTGCGCACCGGCGACGGCACCCGCGGATGCGACATGGGCCCGCTCATCACCCGCGAGCACCGCGACAAGGTCGCCGGCTACCTCGACATCGCCGCATCCGACGGCGCCGACGTCGTGGTCGACGGGCGCGGTGTGGAGGTGGATGGCGCGGCCGACGGCTTCTGGCTCGGCCCGACCCTGATCGACCGCGTCCCGCTGGAGTCCGCCGTGTACCGCGACGAGATCTTCGGGCCGGTGCTGTCGGTCGTGCGCGTCCCCGGCTACGAAGAGGGCGTGGGCATCATCAACGCGAGCGTGTACGGCAACGGCACCGCCATCTTCACGAACGACGGCGGTGCCGCCCGGCGTTTCCAGCGCGAGGTGGAGGTGGGCATGGTGGGGATCAACGTCCCCATCCCCGTGCCGGTGGCCTACCACTCGTTCGGCGGCTGGAAGGCGTCGCTCTTCGGCGACGCGAAGGCGTACGGTCCGGCGGGCTTCGCGTTCTTCACGCGCGAGAAGGCCGTCACGAGCCGATGGCTCGACCCCTCGCACGGCGGGCTCAACCTCGGCTTCCCGCAGAACGCCTGACCCGGCGGGCCGTGCCGCGCGCCGGGGCTCGGGATACCCTGTCGGGAACCCGTCAGCGCCGACATCCGCTCGGCACGACTCCTCGGATCGGAGGTTCCCATGTCCATCGACGCCGTTCACACTTCCCGTGATCTCAAGGCGATCATCGGCGAACCCGAGGTCGTCGAGGACGCCGGCGACCTCGCGGCCGACGTCGAGAACAGCGAGGCCTGGCTGACGCTGAAGGAGGCGGCCACCGCGCTGCAGGCGATCCAGGCCGCGGACGGGTCGGTGCCCGAGGAGCACGACCGGCCGGTGGCCCGGATGGAGGTCGAGCGCATCGTCGGCGCGATCCGCGAGCTCGCTCCCCTCTTCCCGCACGACGCCGAGTACCTCGAGGCGTCGGTCGGAGACTTCGCGCGATGGTCGGCGGAGGACTTCGGCGTGCCCGACTTCTTCGACTCGCTCGTGTCGTTCCAGCCGCAGCAGCACCGCGTCGACGGCCTCCGTCATCTCGTGGTCTTCCCGATGTACACCCAGAACGGATCGCGCGACCGGTTCGTGGAGGCCGTGCTCGTGGAGGTCATCTGGCCCGAGTTCGTGGCGCAGCTCGAATCGGAGTACACGAACCGGCTGTTCGTCTCGCTGCGGCTCGTGGACTTCACCCCCGGGTACGACACGAACTCGGCGGTGCTGTTCCCCGAGACCGTGGCGATGCGCGAGATCCCGACGTTCACGTGGGGAGCGATCTTCCAGGACCGCGAGGCCGCCCGGTACCGCCGGGTGGTGGCGGCCGCCTCCGAGATCACCAAGCTCGAGCTGCCCGAGGCCGCCGCGCGCATGCTCACCGACCAGCAGCTCACCGAGCAGACGTTCGTGATGTGGGACCTCATCCACGACCGCACGCACATGCGCGGCGACCTGCCGTTCGATCCGTTCATGATCAAGCAGCGGATGCCGTACTTCCTCTACGCGCTCGAGGAGCTGCGGTGCGACCTCACCGCGTTCCGCGAGTGCGTGCGCCTGCAGGCGCGGCTCGACGAGCGGGTCGCGGCGGGCGAGGAGCTGTCGGCCGTCGATGCCGAGGTGCGCGAGCACGCGGCGCTCGTGCAGTACGCGGTGCTGTTCGACCGGATCTTCCGGTTCTCGATCACGGGCACCCGGGTGCGCAACTATGACGGACTGGGCGGTCAGCTGCTGTTCGCGTGGCTGCACCGCCGGGGCGTGCTGCACTGGACGGACACCCGTCTGACCGTGGACTGGGCGGATGTGCCGGGCGCCGTCGTGGCTCTCGCCGACGCGATCGACGGGCTGTACTGGGAGTCGATCGACCGCCCGAAGACCGCCCACTGGCTGGCGGCGTACGAGCTCGTGCGTTCGGTGGTCACCCCGCATCCCGCCTCGCAGTGGGCGCGGGGTCTCGGCGACGACGTGCTCTCGGGGCCGCCCGCGGGCTTCACCGACGCCGTGCTGGCCGACGAGTTCCCGCTGTCGATGTTCTTCGAGGCGCTCGAGAAGAAGATGCGACCCGTCATCGCGTCGACCTCCGGCATCCGCGCCGGCGACTGACGCCCTTTCTGCAGGACATCTCCGTCGTGCAGGACGATCCCCTCCCGATCGTCCTGCACGACGGACACCTCCTGCGCACGAGACGTGCGACGACCCGGGGATGCCGCGGGCCGCGCCTCTAGGCTGGAGACACCATGAGCACCCTTCACGACCCGGCCGTGCGCGGCTTTGCCTCCGACAACTACTCCGGCGTGCACCCCGAGGTGCTCGCCGCCATCGCGGACGCCAACGGCGGCCACCAGACCGCGTACGGAGCGGACGAGTACAGCGCGCGGTTGCAGCAGGTGCTGACGGCGCACTTCGGCGACGGCGTCACGGGGTTCCCCGTCTTCAACGGCACCGGCGCCAACGTCACGGGCCTGCAGTCGATGCTGCCGCGCTGGGGCGCGGTGATCGCGGCGTCGACGGCGCACATCAACGTCGACGAGGGCGGCGCGCCCGAGCGGGTGGGCGGGATGAAGCTGCTCACCGTCCCGACCGACGACGGCAAGCTGACCCCCGAGCTGGTCGACCGCGAGGCCTGGGGATGGGGCGACGAGCACCGCGCTCAGCCGCTCGTGGTCTCGATCACCCAGTCGAGCGAGCTCGGCACGCTCTACACGCCGGGCGAGATCCGCGCCCTCGCCGACCACGCCCACGAGCGCGGGATGCGGCTGCACCTCGACGGGGCGCGCATCTCGAACGCTGCCGCCTCTCTCGATCTGCCGCTCTCGGCCTTCACGCGCGACGCCGGCGTCGACGTGCTGAGCCTGGGCGGCACGAAGAACGGCGCCCTCGGCGCGGAGGCCATCGTCGTGCTCGACGAGGCGGCATCCACGGGTCTCACCTACCTGCGCAAGCTCAACATGCAGCTGTCGTCGAAGATGCGGTTCGTCTCGGCGCAGCTCGTGGCGCTGTACGAGGGCGACCTGTGGCTGCGCAACGCCCGCCACGCCAACGCGATGGCGGCACGGCTGCGCGCCGGCATCGAGGCGGGGATCGCGGACGGAACGATCCGCGGGGTCGCGTTCACACAGCCCACGCAGTCCAACGGCGTGTTCGCCACGCTCCCCGCCGGCGTCGCCGACCGACTGCGCGAGAGCTTCCGCTTCTACGATTGGGGCCCCGCGTCCGGAGGCTCGGAGGAGCGCGACAGCGCTGCTTCGAGTGGACGTGGGGAGGATGAGGCGCGCCGGGAGGTGCGCTGGATGTGCTCGTTCGACACGACCGAGCACGACATCGACGCGTTCATCGCCGCCGTCGCGCGCGAGACGGCCTGACGCGCCCCGCCGCCGATCGACCGGCTCAGCCGGTCGGACGCCCGAGCAGGAACGAACCCACCGTCGGTCGCCAGTGGCGCGCCACGTACTCGACGGCCTCGTCGACGCCCAGCGCCCGGGTCGAGTTGCCCACGCGCACCCAGAGGTCGGTCGTGGACCCGCCGTCCTTCGGCGCGGTGAGGAAGACCGGCTTCGCCGCGGGCCGGCACTGCACGACGCACACCGTCGCGCCTCCGGGCGCCGCGCCGAACCGTATGCGCGGGAGCGCGGCGGCGTTGCGACCGAGCGACGTCGACAGCATGTCGCGCAGCCACAGCTCGAACCGGTCGTGGTCGGGGGTGCGCAGCGTCGCGAGATCGCGCTCCAGCCCGACGCCGTGCCCCTCGTCGTCGGCGCCGATCACCAGCACCCCGCCGCGCGAGTTGAGGAAGGCCGCCACCGTCTTGGCGACGGCGAGCTCCATCCGCGGGTCCTTCTTCGCCTCGCGCACGTTCCAGCGCGCGGTCTCCTTGAACTCGGTGCGCTCGGACTCGCCCGAGGCGAGGACGGCGGCCACATCGACCGTGCCGACCCGCCGGCGCACGCCCGCCACGATCCCGGCCGTCGCGAACGAGAGGCCGATGCTCACGCCGATGCCGAGCAGGAGCGTCGTGGGCATCCACAGTCGCTGCCCGGCCAGGAACAGGCCCGCGAACAGGATGCCGATGCTGACGCCGAGCACGGCCACGAGCGTCATGGTGGCGGTGCCGAGCGAGAGACGCGCGCCGAACACCCGCCGCAGCAGCCGCGCGATCCCGTAGGACAGGAGCAGCACGACCGGCAGCGCGAGGGCGAAGTCGACGAGCATCGGGCTCGCGGCATCGGGGAACATCAGCGGACCGTCGGGGGTGCGGCGGATCTCAGCGCAGCGCGCCGACGCTGGCCAGCGCGAGACGCACGAGCGTGCCGCGGCCGCCCTCCATCTCGGCAGACAGGGCATCGGATGCGGCTTCGGCCGGCTCCATCCAGGTCACCTCGAGGGCGTCCTGGCGGGGCTCGCACGTGCCCGTGACCGGCACCACGAACGCCAGCGACACGGCGTGCTGGCGGTCGTCGTGGAAGGCGCTGACGCCCGGGATGGGGAAGTACTCGGCGACCGTGAACGGCGTCGGCTGCGGCGGCAGCAGCGGGAACGCCATCGGACCGAGGTCGTTCTCGAGGTGGCGGAACAGCGCGTCGCGCACCGTCTCGCCGTAGCGCACGCGCCCCGACACGATCGTGCGGGTCATCTCCCCCAGCGGGGTGGCGCGGAGGAGGATGCCCACCTGCGTGACGATGCCGGCGCCGTCGGTGCGCACGGGGATCGCCTCGACGTAGAGCATCGGCAGACGACGGCGCATCTCGGCGAGCTCGACATCGCTCAGCCATGCCGGGTTGGCGGCGCTGCCCGGCAGCGACCCCATGCCGTCGCCGAGCCCGAGCGGATCGCGCGAGGCGTCGTCGGAGGGCTCGTTCGGATCGGGGTCGGGGGTACGGACGGGCATGTGTCCTGTATACCTCACCGCTCCGCCCGGGCCGAACGCTCCGGCCGTGCGGCCTGGACCGCGTCGGAGGCCTGCGGGAGGATGGAGGCATGGACATCACGCCGCCCCTCGACGGAGACGCCGTGCTGTGGTCGGAGGGCGACCGCACCGGCCGCCCCCTGCTCGTGCTGCTGCACGGCTACGGCAGCCATGAAGGAGACCTGTTCTCGCTCGTGCCGTACCTGCCCGACGCCTTCGCGATCGCCGCGGTCCGCGCGCCGCTCACCCCGCCGTGGCCGAGCCCCGGCCACTCCTGGTACCCGATCGAGGGCCTGAACGGCCGCGACGGCCAGCGCGTCACCGACGCCGCCACCCGGCTCACCGAATGGATCGACGAGGTCTCGGACGCGACGACCGTGGGGCTGCTCGGCTTCTCGCAGGGCGGCGCCGTCGCGCTGCAGGCGTTGCGTCTGCACCCCGATCGCTTCGTCTTCGCCGTCGCGCTGAGCGGCTACGCCGCCCCCGACGCGCTGCCCGGCGACGATGCGGTGAAGGAGCGCCGCCCGCCGGTGTTCTGGGGCCGCGGTTCGGCCGACGAGGTGATCCCCGAGCCGCTCATCGCGCACACCGTGCAGTGGCTGCCCGAACACACCGACCTCACGGGGCGGGTCTACCCGGGCCTGGGGCACAGCGTCTCCGAGCAGGAGCTCTCGGATGTGCGCACGTTCCTCGACCGCCGTCTCGACGCGCTGACAGCGCCCGCCGACGCCCCGGCACCCGACGCGTCCTGACGGCGACGCGCGTCGAAGCGTCAGCCGGCGCCGTCTCCGCCTCCGCCGCCGTCCGACGTGCCCGCGTCCGACGGGCCGCCCGGATCCCCGCCCTCGACGTCGTGGCGTCGGCCGCCGAGCGCCGCGGCACCACCCGCACCGCCGTCGGAGGCGTCGGTCGCCGCGCGTCCCCGGCGGGTCGACGATCCGAACGCCGCGGCGAAGACGATCCCGATCCCGACGCCGAAGGCCATGCCCACGCCGATGTTCCCGAAAACGGCGCCCAGCGCCACGCCCATCCCGACGCCCAGTGCGATCCCGGCGCCCCAGTTCCAGGCATTCGACCCGGCCTTCTTCTTCCCGTCTGCCTCATCCATGCCCCGACGCTACGAGCGCGGGGTGCGCGACGGATCCCCCGCGCGGCGGAACCCGCCTCCTCTTCCCTCACCCGACCGGAGGAGGTAATGTGACCGAGTCCTGTCCTCTCGAGAAGGTCGATCCGGTGAATTCTTCCGACGGTTCCGCGTCCGCGCGCTGACCCCCGTCGATCACCGTGCCCGCATCGGCGGGCGCCCGGGCGTCAGTGCTTCCACCGACACCACCCGGAGGCAGCCATGCCCGCGATCACCCCTGCGGTCGTCCTCGACCGCGTCACCTTCTCCTGGGACGACGGCTCGCCCGTGCTCGACGACGTGTCGGGCACGTTCGGCGCGGGCCGCACCGGGCTCATCGGACGCAACGGCTCGGGCAAGAGCACGCTGCTCGGCCTCATCGAAGGGCGCTGGGCGCCCACCGGCGGACGGATCCGCACGGCCGGTGAGGTCGCCGTCCTCCCTCAGCGGCTGACGCTCGACGTCGCCCGCCCCGTGACCGACCTGCTGGGCCTCACCGACGTCCTCGGCGCCCTCGCTGCCATCGAGTCGGGCGACCCGGATGCCCGGTGGTTCGACATCGTCGGCGACGACTGGGACGCCGAGGCGCGTGCGGTCGCCGCCCTGGATGCGGCCGGTCTCCCCGCCGACGCCCTCCACCGCCGCGTGGGAGACCTGTCGGGCGGTGAGGCGGTCCTCGTCGCCGTGGCGGGCATCCGCGCCGGGCGCCGGCCCGTCACGCTCCTCGACGAGCCGACGAACAATCTCGACCGCGATGCCCGCGCGCGCCTGCGCGGACTCGTCGCGGACTGGCCCGGCGCACTCATCGTCGTCAGCCATGACACGACCCTGCTCGACGACATGGATGAGACCACGGAGCTCTACGACCACACCCTGCGCACGTTCGGCGGCGGGTACAGCGCCTGGCGCACCTGGCTCGACACCGAGCAGGAGGCGGCGCGCCAGGCCGAGCGCACGGCGGCCCAGGGCGTGCGCCGCGAGAAGCGGCAGCGCATCGAGGCCGAGTCCACGCTCGCCAGCCGCAGCCAGATGGGCCGCAAGGCGCAGCTCGAGAAGCGCGTGCCGCCGATCATCGCCGGAGGTCGCAAGAACGCCGCGCAGGTGTCGGCCGGCAGACTGCGTGCGACCGTCGCCGATCGCGAGAGCGCCGCGCGCCGGGCGCTCGACGAGGCGGAGCGTCGCGTCCGCGACGACGACTCGGTACGGATCGACCTGGCCGACCCGGGGGTGTCGTCCGCGCGGCGGATCGCCGAGATCGGCGACCGCGACCGCACCTGGGTCGTGCAGGGGCCCGAACGCATCGCCCTGACCGGGCCGAACGGCTCGGGCAAGACCACGCTGCTCGAACAGCTCGTCCACGGGCCCTCGAACGGCGCGCCCGACGCGGCGACGGCGTGCCGTGCGGTCGCGCACACCGAGCGCATCGGCTACCTCCCGCAGCGTCTCGACGACCTGGACGACGGGGTCACCGTTCTCGATGCCGTGCGCGCGGGCGCCCCCTCCGTCCCCACCGCGGAGCTGAGGAACCGGCTCGCCCGATTCCTCATCCGCGGGGCGACGGTCGAACGCCCGACCGCGACCCTGTCCGGCGGCGAGCGCTTCCGCGTGGCGCTGGCCGCGCTGCTGCTCGCCGATCCGCCGCCCCAGCTGCTGGTGCTCGACGAGCCGACCAACAACCTCGACCTCGACACGGTCGAGCGGGTCGTCGACGCGCTGTCCGCGTATCGGGGCGCCCTCGTGGTGGTCAGCCACGACGACGCGTTCCTCGCACGGCTCGACCTCGACACCACGCTGGAGCTGCGTGACGGCACGCTCACCGAACGCTGACGCGGGGCGCGACGATCGCCGGCATGCATAGCCGGGACATAGATCGCGCATAGCGGATGGATGCGGCGCACCGCCATCCTGATGTTCCGACACCACCCGAGGAGACCGATCGTGAGCCGCATCCCCGAACCCGACCCGACCCCCGCAGGCCCCGCCTACGAGGGACGCCCGCTCGACCGACCCGACGAGGAGGTCGTCGATCAGGGCGCCGCGTTCGACGTGCGCACCCTGGTGACGCGCCGCCGTCTGCTGGGCCTGTTCGGGATCGGCGTCGGGACGGCGGCGCTCGCCGCCTGCGCTCCCCTCGCCTCGGGCGCCACGTCGTCCTCCGCGACCCCGTCGGCCACCGCTTCCTCGACGCCCTCCGCCTCGGCGTCGACCACCGACGCCGCGCTGCCCGCCGGCGAGATCCCCGACGAGACCGCCGGACCGTACCCCGGCGACGGCTCCAACGGCGCCGACGTGCTCGAGCGCTCCGGCATCGTCCGCAGCGACATCCGGTCCAGCCTCGACGGCGGGACGACGGCCGCCGGCGTGCCGATGACACTGCGCCTCACCATCCTCGACATGGCCGGCGGCGACGCGCCGTTCGCGGGCGTCGCCGTGTACGTGTGGCACTGCGACGCCGAGGGCGGCTACTCGATGTACTCCGACGGCATCGAGGACGAGACCTACCTGCGCGGTGTGCAGATCGCCGACGCGAACGGCCAGGTGAGCTTCACCTCGATCTTCCCGGCCTGCTACAGCGGCCGGTGGCCCCACATCCACTTCGAGGTGTATCCGAACGCGGACGCGATCACGGATGCGGGCAACGCCATCTCGACCTCGCAGGTCGCCCTGCCCCAGAGCGTGTGCGACACCGTGTACGCCCTCGACGGCTATGAGGGGTCGAGCCGCAACCTCGCGCAGGTGTCGCTCTCGAGCGACAACGTGTTCGGCGAGGATGAGGCCGCGCTGCAGATGGCGGCGGTGACCGGCGATGCGAACACGGGCTACACCGCCGCGTTGACGGTGCGGGTCGACACCCGCACCGAGCCGGTCGCGGGAGCCGCGCCGGGCGGCGCCGGGCGCTGACTCAGTTCGGGCTGCCGCTCACGGGGCCGCCGGCATTGCCGAGCCCGACGGTGTTCGGACGGCTCAACGGGCCGTAGGCGTCGTCGGAGTGAGCCTGCGGATCTCCGCTCGTCGCGCCCCCGATCCCGCCCCGGCGAGCGCGGCGGATGAGGAGTCCGCCGATCACCGCCACGACGGCGAGAGCGGCGAGGGAGAAGCCCAGGCTGCTGGTGAGGAGGCCGACCACGGCGGCCGCGGCCGCGCAGAAGGCGAGGAGCACGACGACCGCGAGCATCGTCCCGCGCGCGGACAGCCGGCGGATCTCGGTGTTGTCATCCATGCATCCACGCTAGGCACGCGTCCCGTGCGGTGCAGCGGGTTGACAGGCGGATCGCCGCCGCTAGCCTGTGCGCCCTCGGAGCGTGCGGTCAGCCTCTGCCGCCGTCGCGTCCGGCTGCTCCGATCCCGGAGGCGCCGGGCTGGCCGAGCGGGCCGTACCCGCCCTCGACCCGGCGGTCCGGGGTGCTCGTATAGGGCGCCTGGATCCCCCGATGGGTGCGACGAATCCATAGGCCGCCGATGATCGCGACGACCGCCGTCACGACGACCACGAGGACGACGCTCTGCGTGAGGAAGGCAGCGAGAGCGGCAGCCGCGGCACAGGCCGCGACGAGGAGGAGGACGGCGATGACGCTCTGGCGCGCGGACGTGCGATGACTCTCGTTGTTCTCGCTCATGCGACCACGGTATGCACCCGCCGTCCGCTCCTCCACCGGTTGACACCCGCGGCGAGCCCGGCGAGACTTCCGCGGCGGCCGGCGAGGGTAGCAGGCCCGTGCGCGGTGCCGATCTGGGCCGCGGTGTCGGTGGTGCGGAGCATGATGGAACCGTGGGCGATGTCCTGGAACGCTTCTCCCCTGCCACGCAGGACTGGTTCCGCGGCGCCTTCGCGGCGCCGACGGCCGCGCAGGTGGGCGCCTGGGAGGCCATCTCTCAGCGGCGGCACGCCCTGGTCGTGGCGCCGACGGGCTCGGGCAAGACGCTGTCGGCGTTCCTCTGGGCGATCGACTCGGTGTTCCGCGAGCGCCAGAGCGCCGCGAACGACACGCCCGCCGCCGAGGCCGCGCGGCCTCGGCGGCGGCGCAGCGCCGACGAGACACCGCGGACGCGCGTGCTGTACATCTCGCCGCTCAAGGCGCTGGGCGTCGACGTCGAACGCAACCTGCGCTCGCCCCTGGTGGGGATCGGTCAGTCCGCTCGCCGCCTGGGCATCCCCGCCCCCGACGTCACCGTCGGCGTCCGCTCGGGAGACACGAGCTCGTCGGATCGTCGACGGCTCGTCACCGACCCGCCCGACATCCTGATCACGACCCCCGAGTCGCTCTACCTGATGCTCACGAGCCAGGCCGGCGAGACGCTCCGCGGCGTCCACACCGTCATCAT
Source organism: Microbacterium sp. NPDC089189 (assembly GCF_040685095.1). Classification (NCBI taxonomy): domain Bacteria; kingdom Bacillati; phylum Actinomycetota; class Actinomycetes; order Micrococcales; family Microbacteriaceae; genus Microbacterium; species Microbacterium sp. NPDC089189. Next base: position 18,243 of record NZ_JBFBHG010000017.1, on the reverse strand, counting down.
CGACGAGGTCCACGCGGTCGCCGCCACCAAGCGCGGGGCACACCTGGCCGTCAGTCTCGAACGGCTCGACGCGCTTCTCGAGCACCCCGCGCAACGCATCGGGCTGTCGGCGACCGTGCGCCCCATCGACGAGGTCGCCCGGTTCCTGGGCGGCGCGGCACCGGTCGAGATCGTGGCTCCCCGCGCCACGAAGGCCTTCGATGTGACCGTCGTGGTGCCCGTCGACGACATGCTGCATCCGCCGCCGCCTCCGGGCGAGGCACCGCCCGCCCCCGCCGCGGACGCGGCGGACGGCGACGGCGACTGGTTCGCTCCCTCGGCCGAGAGCACCGAGATGACGGGGTCGCTCTGGCCGCACGTCGAAGAGGCGATCGTCGACCGCATCCTGCAGCAGCGATCCACCATCGTCTTCTCGAACTCGCGTCGTCTCGCCGAACGCCTCACCGGCCGGCTCAACGAGATCTACGCCGAACGGCTCGGCCTCGACCTGCCCGAGCCGGCCGTCCCCGCCCAGATGATGGCGCAGGCGGGCAGCACCGCGGGCGCCGACCCGGTCCTCGCGAAGGCGCACCACGGTTCGGTGTCGAAGGAGCAGCGGGCGATCGTCGAGGACGAACTGAAGTCGGGCGTGCTGCGCTGCGTCGTGGCGACCAGCAGCCTCGAACTCGGCATCGACATGGGCGCCGTCGATCTCGTCATCCAGGTCGAAGCACCGCCGTCCGCTGCCTCGGGGCTGCAGCGTATCGGGCGCGCCGGCCACCAGGTCGGCGAGGTCAGCCGAGCGGCGCTGTTCCCCAAACACCGCGGCGACGTCCTGCACACCGCGATCGTCACCGAGCGGATGCTGAACGGCCGGATCGAGGCCATCCGGGTGCCGCAGAATCCGCTCGACATCCTGGCGCAGCAGACGGTGGCCGCGTCCGCCCTCGGCGCCATCGAGGTCGAGGAGTGGTTCGAGACGGTGCGGCGGAGCGCCCCGTTCCGCACACTCCCGCGCTCCGCCTACGAGGCGACCCTCGACCTGCTCGCCGGGCGCTTCCCGTCGGACGAGTTCGCCGAGCTGCGCCCCCGCCTCATCTGGGACCGCGATCAGGGCACGCTGACCGGTCGCCCGGGAGCGCAGCGCATCGCCGTGACCAGCGGCGGCACCATCCCCGATCGCGGGCTCTTCGGCGTGTTCGTCGCGGGCGAGTCGCAGAACGCGCGCGTCGGCGAGCTCGACGAGGAGATGGTCTACGAGTCGCGCGTGAACGACGTGTTCACGCTCGGCACCACGAGCTGGCGCATCGTCGAGATCACCCACGACCGCGTCAACGTCGTGCCCGCGTTCGGTCAGCCCGGCAAGGTGCCGTTCTGGCACGGCGACGGGATCGGGCGCCCGGCCGAGCTCGGCGAGGCGCTCGGCGCGTTCTCGCGCGAGCTGTCTGCCGCGACCCCCGAGAAGGCCCGCGACCGACTGCAGGAGGCCGGCCTGGATGTGTGGGCGCAGGACAACCTGCTCGCCTACCTCGCCGAGCAGGTCGAGGCCACCGGGTCCGTGCCGACCGATCGCTCCCTGACCGTCGAGCGCAGCCGCGACGAGGTGGGCGACTGGCGGGTGATCCTGCATTCCCCGTACGGCATGCAGGTGCACGCGCCGTGGGCGCTGGCCGTCAACGCCCGGATCCGGGAACGGCTGGGCGTCGAGGGCTCGGCCGTCGCGAGCGACGACGGCATCATCGCCCGCATCCCGGATGCCGAGGCCGAGCCGCCCGGCGCGGAGCTCTTCGTCTTCGACGCCGACGAGCTCGACCAGATCGTGACCGACGAGGTGGGCGGGTCCGCGCTGTTCGCCTCGCGCTTCCGCGAGTGCGCCGCCCGGGCGCTCCTCATGCCCCGCACCAACCCGAACCGCCGCAGCCCGCTCTGGCAGCAGCGGCAGCGTTCGGCGCAGCTTCTCGAGGTCGCGCGGCGTCATCCGACGTTCCCGATCATCCTCGAGACGCTGCGCGAGGTCCTGCAGGACGTGTACGACCTGCCCGCGCTCACCGACATCGCCCGGCGGATCGCCGACCGCCGCATCCGGCTCATCGAGACGACGACCTCCCAGCCTTCGCCGTTTGCCCGCGACCTGCTCTTCGGGTATGTGGGCGCGTTCATGTACGAGGGCGATTCGCCGCTCGCGGAGCGGCGAGCGGCGGCTCTGTCGGTGGATCCCGCGCTGCTGAGCGAGCTGCTGGGCAAGATCGAGATGCGGGAGCTGCTCGATCCGGCGATCATGGCGCAGTTCGAGCAGGAGGCGCAGCGCCTCGACCCGGAGCGACGCGTGCGCGGCGTCGAGGGGGTCGCCGATCTGCTGCGTCTGCTCGGGCCTCTGTCGGTCGCCGAGATCGCCGAGAGGGTGCGCAGCGACGACGACGAGCTCCTCCCGGCATCGGTCGACGCGGCAGCGGAGCTGGCCGACCAGCTGGTCTCGTCACGACGCGCGATCCGAGTGGGGATCGCCGGCGCCGAGCGCATCGCCGCGATCGAAGACGCCGGGCGCCTCCGCGACGCCCTCGGCGTCGCGCTGCCGGTGGGCCTGCCGCAGGCGTTCCTCGAGCCGTTCCCCGACCCGTTCGGCGACCTGATCGCACGTCACGCCCGCACCCACGCACCGTTCGCGGCCGACGCGGCGGCGGAGCGATTCGGTGTCGGCGTCGCCGTCGCCCGCCACGCCCTCGCGCGGCTGGAGTCGGCCGGACGCGTCACGAGCGGGTTCTTCCTGCCCGAGACCTCGACCGCTCGCCCCGACGAGAAGGAGTGGTGCGACACCGAGGTGCTGCGCCGGCTGCGGATGCGGTCGCTCGCGGCGATCCGCGGCAGCGTCGAGCCCGTCGCGCCCGACGCGTTCGCCCGCTTCCTGCCGTCGTGGCAGCACCTGCAGCGCCCGCTGGAGGGCGTCGACGGCACGCTCGCCGTCATCGAGCAGCTCGCCGGGGTGCCGATCCCCGCCAGTGCGTGGGAGGCTCTGATCCTCCCGTCCCGCGTGAGGGACTACTCGCCCGCGATGCTGGATGAGCTGACCGCCACCGGCGAGGTCCTGTGGTCGGGCCACGGCTCGCTGCCCGGACGAGACGGATGGATCGCCCTCCACCCGGCAGACACGGCGGCCCTGACCCTCGCCCCCGTCGACGACGAGATCGCCGCCGACTCGCTCGACGCCCGCATCCTCGACGTGCTCGCCGCCGGCGGGGCGTACTTCGCCGGCCAGGTGCGCGAGCTCGCCGGCGCCGAGAACGAGCAGTCGGTCGTCGAGGCGCTCTGGCGGCTCGCCTGGACCGGGCGGATCACGAACGACACCTTCACCCCCGTCCGCGGCCTGCTCTCGGGAGGATCGCAGGCGCATCGGGTGGCCAGGAAGGCGCCGAGAGCCCGGATGTTCCGCGGCACCGGGATGCCGCGCCCCACCGCTCCCGCCCGCCCCGCGACGGTAGGCGGACGCTGGTCGGCGCTGCCCGTGGCCGAGGCCGACGCGACGCTGCGCGCCACCGCCTCCGCGTCGCTGCTGCTGGATCGCTACGGTGTGGTCACCCGCGGATCCGTGCAGAACGAGGGTGTCCCGGGCGGGTTCGCCCAGACCTACCGCGTGCTGGCGTCGTTCGAAGAGGCGGGTCACTGCCGCCGCGGGTACCTCATCGAGAAGCTCGGCGCATCGCAGTTCGCCGCATCCGCCACGATCGACCGCCTGCGGGAGTTCGCCGCGGTGAGCGACCCGCCGCCCCTCACCGCGCTCACTCTGGCCGCGACCGACCCGGCCAACCCCTACGGCGCCGCCCTCCCCTGGCCCGCCCTCGCCGAGTCCAAGCACCGCCCGGGACGGAAGGCCGGTGCTCTGGTCGTCCTCGTCGACGGCGCACTGGTGCTCTACCTCGAGCGGGGCGGCAAGACCGCCCTCGCCTTCACCGACGCCGACGATGTGCTCGCCGCCGCCGCATCCTCGCTGGCGCAGACCGCCCGCGCCCGCGCGCTCGAGACGCTGACGATCGAACAGGTCAACGGCGCGTTCGTCTACGGCGCACCGATCGGCCGGATGCTGCGCGAGGCGGGCTTCGTCGAGTCGACCCGCGGCCTCACCCTCCGACGCCTCACGGCCGGTGACGCCGCCCGCGCGGATCGGGCCTCACGTGCCTGAGGGCGACACCGTCTTCCGGGCGGCGCAGCGTCTGCATGCCGCCCTCGCCGGGCGCGAGGTGACCCGGTTCGATCTGCGCGTCCCGCAGGTCGCGACGGTGGATCTGCGGGGCGAGACCGTGCACGCCGTCGTGCCGCGCGGGAAGCACCTGCTCGCCCGGATCGGCGGGCTGACCCTCCATTCGCACCTCAAGATGGAGGGCGAATGGCACGTGTACGCCCCCGGCGAGCGGTGGCGCAAGCCCGCCTACACCGCCCGCGCGATCGTGGGTGTGCAGACGGCGGACGCGGTGGGCTTCGACCTCGCGATGATCGACGTGGTGCCCACCGCCGACGAGCACGAGCTCGTCGGGCACCTCGGGCCCGACCCGCTGTCGCGCGACTGGGATCCGGCCGAGGCGGCGCGGCGGCTGAGCGCCGACGACAGGGCCGCGCACGTCGCCGTGCTGGATCAGCGCAATGTCGCCGGGTTCGGCAACGTCTACGCGAACGAGCTGTTGTTCGTCCGCGGCATCCACCCGGAGACACCGGCATCCCGCATCGACACGGCGGGCCTGGTCGAGACGGGGGCGCGCATGATCCGCGCCAATCGCGATCGGTCGGCGCGCACCTTCACGGGCGAGGACCGACCGGGGCGACGCATGTGGGTGTACGGGCGGGCGGGCCAGCCCTGCCGCCGCTGCGGCACGCGGGTGCGCGAGACCGCCCTGGGCGCCCGCCCCACCGCGGAGCGCGCGGTGTACTGGTGCCCTCGCTGCCAGAGCGCTCCCGACGCTCAGTGACCGATGTAGCGCCCCGGCCGGTGGTTGAGCGCCAGCACGACGTTCAGCAGCACGGCGCCGCCCGCGCTCAACAGCACCGCCGGCCAGGGCAGCACGAGCAGCGAGACCAGGATGATGGCGAGATCGACGATGAGCTGCGTCCATCCCGCACGGAAGCCGGTGCGCTCCTGCACGACGAGCGCGATGATGTTGACCCCGCCGAGGCTCGCACGGTGCCGGAAGAGGATGAGCAGCCCGATCCCCGCCAGCAGGTTGCCGGCGAGCGTGCCGTAGACCGGCTGCATCCACGCGATGTCGAGCAGCGCGTGATGCACGACCGACCAGCCCGACACGAGCGCGATCGAGACGGCGGTGCGCAGGGTGAAGTCCCAGCCCTTCTTCCAGATGGCAAGGACGGCGAACGGCAGGTTGACGAGGGCGAAGATGAGCCAGAACGGCCATGACGTCGCGTAATCGACGAGCAGGGCGATGCCGGCGGTGCCGCCGGTGACGGCGCCGCTGGTCTGCAGCAGGTACAGCCCCAGTGACGCCGCGAACGTTCCCGTGAGGATTCCGAGCACGTCCTCGGTCACGCTGTGCGCCGTCGCGGACGCATCGAACACGAGTGTCGGTGCGCGCTCGGCCGTGGCCGCCGGTCCGCCCAGGTCGGGTTCGTCGGGCGCGGATGCGGGGGTGTTCACGCCTCCATCGTGCCACCGCGGGGCGCGCCTCGCCGTCCGGCCGTGCGCCGCCTCATCCGTTCGGCCGTCGGCAACGAACACAAGGTAGGGCACGGGCGAGCACCGGGGAATGAAATGGGCACGAGACGGGTTCTGATCAGTGCTCGGTTCCGCAAGGTTCCGGAGGAGGGGATCGTGGGCAAGAACTACATCGACATCGAGAACGAACGTGGCGAGATGCTGCGTTACCGCAAGCACGCGAACGGCCGCGGCCTGATCGCGAACGGCGCGAAGGTGCACCCGAGCGCCATCGTCGAAGCGGGTGCCTACGTCGAGCCCGGCGCACAGATCGCCGCCGAGGCCTACGTGGGTCGCGGCGCATGGATCGAGACCGACGTCGTCATCGGGCCGAAGGTCAAGATCGCCCCGCACGCGCACATCGCGGCGAAGGCCCATGTGGGGGCCGGAGCGCAGATCGGCGTACGCACGATGATCGGCACCGGCGCGAGCGTCGCCGGCGGCTCCCTCATCGGCGACGATCAGACGATCGCCGAGGGCGAGCGCGTCGCCACCGACCAACGAGGACTCCGTCTGGCCGCCTGATCACGACGATCACGACGGCGGCGTGCCCGCGTTAGCCTGAACACATGAGCACGAGCGGCGGAAAGCCCCGGCGCCCGCGCGCCGGAGCGCGCGGGGCGACCCCCGCGCAACGCCCGGCGAAGAAGAAGCCGGCGCCCGCCCGCCGCACCGCGCCCGACGCGCGCGCCGCGCTGCCCATCGGGCCGCTGCGCCTCGGCGCCATCCCGGGGGCGACCCCCGGCAAGTGGATCGACACCTGGAAGGAGCGGATGCCGCGGCATCCGCTCGAGCTCGTGCCCCTCGCGGTCGCCGACCAGGAGGATGCGCTCCGGGCGGGCGTCGTGGATGCGGCCATCGTGCGGCTCCCCGTCGACCGCGAGGCGTGGCACGCGTTCTCGCTCTACGACGAACTGCCCGTCGTCGTCTTCGGAGTCGACTCGCATCTGGGGGCCGCCGACGAGCTCGCCCTCGCCGACCTCGAGGGTGAAGTGCGGTTCGTGCCGAGCGACGACGTGCTCGATGTGCCGCTGCCGGGCACCGTTCCCCCCGCATTCTCGACCCCGCTCGACACCGCCGAGGCGATCGAGACGGTCGCGTCGGGGGCGGGGATCGTCGTGGTTCCGATGTCGCTCGCGCGGTTGCACCATCGACGCGACGTCACCTACCGGCCGCTTCGCGGCGGCCCGCTCTCGCCCGTCGGCTTCGCGTGGCCCCGCGACGACGCCTCACCGCTGGTCGACGTGCTCGTGGGCATCGTGCGCGGGCGCTCCGCGCGATCGTCGCGCTGAGCGCACGTCACCGCAGGACGAGTCGCGGCTCGACCAGGACGTGCGCCGAGCCGGCCGTGGCCGGACGCGCGACGACGCTGCTGCCCGTCTCCCCCATCAACAGTCCGAGCACACCCTCGGCCACCTGCTCGGGGAGCTGTTCGACGCTGCTGAGCCCCAGCGCCTCGGCCGCCGGCGTGTTGTCGAAGCCGATCACCTCGAGATCCTCACGTCCGGCTGCCGTCGCCGCCAGTCGCGCTCCGATGGCCAGCGTGTCGCTGGCGCAGACGATCGCGTCGACGGCCTCGCCGTCCGCCAGAGCGGCGGCGACGACCGCGCGCGCTTGAGCGACGTCCTCCTCCGCGACCAGGCGCAGCCCCGGCGCGTGCATCTCCTCGCGCCAGCCGCGCTCGCGGTCGTCGCCGGTCCCGGATCCTGACGGCCACCCGAGGAAGGCGACGCGGTCCTCGACCGATCGACGTGCGTGCCGGGTGGCGGCACGCACCCCGGCGGCGCCGTCCACGTCGACCCAGAGATGGGCGGGCGCGTCGACATCGTCCTCACCCCACGGCCGTCCGAAGGCGACGAACGGGACGTCACGTGCCAGCAGCCAGTGCGCGCGCGGATCTCCGTGGAAGGTGCCCGTCAGCACGATCGCGTCGATCTCCCCTCGCTCCACGAGCTCCCTCATCCGCTCGAGTTCCTCCTCCGGCGTGCGCGCGGCGTAGAGCAGCACCCGCATGCCCCGCTCGCCCGCACGCTCGGTGAGCGCGTGGACGAAGCGGTCGAGCACGACGCCCGAGACACCGCCCGCGTAGGGATCGAGGTGGATGCCGATCGTCGAGCTGCGCCGGGTGCGCAGTGCGCGCGCGGCCGTGTGGGGTCGATAGCCGAGCTCCGAGATGGCTCGCTGCACCCGTTCTCGCGTGGCGGCCTTGACCACATCCGGGGCGTTCAGCACGTTGGAGACGGTCTGCCGTGAGACGTCGGCGAGGCGGGCGACGTCTTCGACCGTCGGCGGCTTCGTCATGGCACCCCTTTGCATGAACGTTCAAATCGCTACCCTAGCGGGCCGGACGACGGGTTGACAGCGCCTCCGGGTGGTGGGGTATCGTGACGGTCGAACACGAAATTTGATCGTTCAAACTTTGTCTTCGGGTTCCCTGGCTCATCAAAGGAGAGAGACACATGACCATCCCGCGCACCCTGCGCTCGACGCTCGGAGCGACCGCGCTCGTCGCCGTCGGCGCCCTCGCCCTCACCGCATGCGGCTCCGGTTTCACCGACACCTCCTCGTCCGACAGCGAGGGCCTCACGTCGTCCGACGACGCGCTGAGCATCCTCATCGGTTCGTCCGGGGAGGCCGAGACGGCAGCCGTGACCGCGGCCGTCGCCGCCTGGTCGGAGCAGTCCGGCACCGCGGCGAGCGTGCAGGTCGCCAGCGATCTGCCGCAGGAGCTCTCGCAGGGCTTCGCGGCGGGCGACCCCGCCGATGTGTTCTACCTGTCGAGCGATGCGATCGCCGGTTACGCAGGCAACGGCTCGCTCAAGGCCTACGGCGACGAGCTCACCAACAAGGACGACTTCTATCCCTCGCTGGTGCAGAACTTCACGATCGACGATCAGTTCATCTGCGCGCCCAAGGACTTCTCCACCCTGTCGCTCATCATCAACGCCGACCTCTGGGCGGCCGCGGGGCTGACGGACGCCGACATCCCCACCGACTGGGACCAGCTCGCCTCGGTGGCCGCGACCCTCACGACGGACGGACGCGCCGGCCTCGCGTTCGGCGCGGAGTACCAGCGCATCGGCACCTTCATGGCCCAGGCGGGCGGCTCGCTCGTCACCGACGGCACCGCCGTCGCCGACAGCTCGGCCAACGTCGAGGCGCTCGACTACGTCGCCACGCATCTCGCCGACGGCACGTTCTCGTACGCCGCGGATCTGGGTGCGGGATGGGGCGGCGAGGCCTTCGGCAAGCAGCTCTCGGCGATGACGATCGAGGGCAACTGGATCACCGGCGCCCTCTCGGCCGACTACCCCGACCTGAACTACGTCGTCGCCCCGCTCCCCGCGGGCCCGGCGGGAGCGGGCACCCTGCAGTTCACCAACTGCTGGGGCATGGCCGCCGACAGCCCCAACCAGCAGGCAGCCCTCGAGCTCATCGAGTACCTGACGAGCACCGAGCAGCAGCTCGCCTTCTCGGACGCCTTCGGCCCCATGCCGTCGATCCTGTCCGCCGCGGAACAGTGGCGCACCGACAACCCCGATCTGGCCGCGTTCCTGGACGGCGCGGAGTACGCCGACTTCCCGCCCACGCAGGAGGGCGCCGCCGAGGTGATCAGCGACTTCAACGCCCAGCTCGAGTCCCTCTCGAGCTCGGACGCGGAGACGATCCTCGGCTCGGTGCAGTCCAACCTCGAGGCGATCCTGGGCTGAGTCATGACCGCCACCACCACCGCCACCGCGCCTCGCCGCGCCGGATCTCCTCGGGGCATCCGACGCGGGGAGGCGCGGGCGGGATGGGTCTTCGTCCTTCCCGTGGTCATCATCCTCGGCGTCTTCATGCTCATCCCCGTGCTGATGGCCGTCTGGGTCAGCGTCTCGGACTGGCAGGGGCGCGGCAGCCCCTTCTCCGCTGACGTGGGGTTCGTCGGCGCCGACAACTACGCCGCCGTGACCACCGGCGGCGGTCTGGCCGAGCGCAACTTCGGTATCTCGTTGCGCAACAACGCCTGGTACGTCCTGCTGGTCGTGCCGTTGCAGACCGCGATCTCGTTGCTGCTCGCGGTGCTCGTCAACCGCGCGGTCCTGCGCGGACGCGGGTTCTTCCGCACCGCCTTCTACTTCCCCTCGGTCACCAGCACCGTGGCGATCACGGTGCTGTGGCTGTTCCTGTTCTCGTCCTCCGGCGCGATCAACGAGATCCTGTCGTGGATCGGCATCAACGGTCCGAACTGGTTCAACGACCCCAGCGGGATCGTCCAGAACCTCCTCGCGGCGATCGGGATCGCCTCCGGCCCCGACGCACTCACGCAGTCGACCTTCCTGGGCCTGAGCTGGTGGGACTGGATCGGCGGCCCCTCGGTGGCGATGAGCGCCTTCATCCTCATGGCGGTGTTCACCACCTCGGGCACCTTCATGCTGCTCTTCCTCGCGGGGCTGCAGAACATCGGTGCCGACACCTACGAGGCCGCGATGATGGACGGCGCGAACGGCTGGCAGCGCTTCTGGCGCATCACCCTCCCTCAGCTCAAGCCCACGCTGTTCACCGTCCTGACCCTCGGGCTCATCGGGTGCTGGCAGGTGTTCGACCAGATCTACACCGGCACGCAGGGGGCGCCGAGCAAGACCACACTCACGCCCGCCTACCTGAGTTACCAGGCAGCGTTCGGCTCCCAGGAATGGGGTCAGGGTGCAGCGATCGCGTTCATCCTCTTCGCGATCATCGTCTTCTTCACCCTCGTGCAGCGATGGGTCCTCCGCGATCGCCCCGTCTCACGACGCCGCGCACGTCTCTACCAGCCGAAGGGCATCCGATGAGCGCCGCCACATCCACGCGCCTCCGGCACTCCCGACGGAACCGCCTTCCGGTCGGCCAGCTCGCCCTCTACGCGCTGCTCATCGCGCTCGCGCTCATCTACACGTATCCCTTCCTCGTGCAGGTCGCGACCTCCTTCAAGACCGAGGCGGATGCGGCCGCCGACCCCGTCTCGCTCATCCCCTCCCCGTGGTCGTGGGCGGCGTACGAGCGCCTGTTCGTGAACTCGGACTTCCCCGTCTGGTTCGCCAACTCGGCGATCGTCACGGTCGCCGTGACGATCGGTCGCGTCTTCTTCGACTCCCTCGCCGGCTACGCGCTGGCACGACTGCGATTCCGCGGTCGTGGGCTCGTCTTCGGTGCGGTCGTCGCCGTCATGGCCGTCCCGACGGTCGTGCTGCTCATCCCCAAGTTCCTGGTCATCAATCAACTCGGGATCTACGACTCCTACGCGGGCATGGTGCTGCCGCTGCTCGTCGACGCCGCGGGGGTGTTCATCATGAAGAACTTCTTCGAGTCGGTGCCCGCGTCCGTCGAGGAGCAGGCGCGCATCGACGGGGCCGGCCCGTTCCGCATCTTCTGGTCGGTCGTCCTGCCCATGGCCCGCCCCGCCCTCATCACGATCGTGATCCTGTCGTTCCAAGGATCGTGGAACGAGCTGAGCCACTTCATCGTCTCGACCCAGTCGCCCGAGCTGACGACGTTGACCAAGGGCGTCGCGTCGCTCGCGAGCGGTCAGCTCAGCCAGGGAACCCAGTACCCGCTCAAACTCGCAGCGGCCGCGATCATGACGATCCCCGTCGCCGTCATGTTCTTCGTGTTCCAGCGCCGCATCATGAACACCACCGAAGGAGCCGTCAAAGAATGACCCCCTCGCCCCGCCAGCCCCTGCTCGACGACGCCACGATCCTGCTGCGTGCGCCCTCTCAGGCCTGGTCGCGTACCAGCGGCGAGATGGGTGACGCGCCCATCGACGGCGTCTACCACGGAGACGTACGACACATCAGCGGACTGCGACTGCGGTGCGCTGACTCGCCGGTGGAGTGGGTGTCGCTCGCCGAGGACGGTCCGTCCCGGGCGGTGTTCGGCGCGCTGCTGCGCGGACTCGACAACCCCCTGCCCGATCCGCGCGTGCGTCTCCTGCGCGAACGGATCGTGTCCGCGGGAGAGATCCGGGAGACCTGGCGGATCGTGTCGGGCCTCGACACCGCGCTCGACACCGAGCTCGTGCTCGAGCTCGACGTCGACTTCGCCTCCTTGCACGAGATCAAGGCGGGGACGGTCGACGCCGGCACGGAGACGGTGTTCGCCCTCGACGGCTCGTCGGCACGAGCGCATCTCGCACCGAGCACGGTCACCCTCGACGCTCCGGGAGCGCGGCTCGAGACCCCCGCGCCCGGCACGGTGCGCGCGCGCTGGGCGGTGCACGTCGCGGCGCACTCCGAGACCTCGGTCTTCTGGACGGCGCGTCTGCACGACGACACGCTCGTCGTTGCGGGAACCGACGCCCCGGCCCCGTGGGATCGCTCGGCCCTCGCCCGTCGCGGGGCGGCGTCGGAGCCTCGGCTGGGCCGGTGGCTCGACCGGGCGCTCGGCGACCTCGAGGCGCTGCGCCTGGCGCTCCCCGACCATCCCGACGACGCGTTCTACGCCGCCGGAGCGCCCTGGTTCTTCACGCTGTTCGGCCGTGATTCGCTGTGGGCTGCGCGCTTGACCCTGCCCGTCGACGTATCGCTGGCCGCATCCACGCTGCGGGTGCTCGCGCGTCTGCAGGGCAGCCGGTCAGACCCCGACACCGCGGAGCAGCCGGGGAAGATCCTGCACGAACTGCGCGCCACGGCGCTCGAGATCCCCGCGGAGGGGGTCGTGCTGCCGCCGCTCTACTTCGGCAGCGTCGACGCGACAGCGCTCTGGGTCTGCCTTCTCGTCGACGCGTGGCGCGCGGGGATGCCGGAGGCCGAGGTCCGAGACCTGCTGCCCGCCCTCGACGGCGCCCTCTCGTGGCTGCGCGACGACGCGGATGCGGACGGCGACGGCTTCCTCGACTACATCGACGTGACCGGCCGGGGACTCGCGAACCAAGGCTGGAAGGACTCGGGCGACTCGATCCAGTGGCGGGACGGCTCTCTCGCGCTCGGTCCGATCGCCCTGTGCGAGGTGCAGGGCTACGCGTACGAGGCGGTGAGCGGTGCGGCCGAGGTGATCGAGGCCCTCCGCCATTCGGGACGGCACGAGCCCCGCGCTCTGCGCGAGTGGGCGGCGACGCTGCGCGCACGCTTCGCCGAGGCCTACTGGGTCGAGACGCCCGAGGGCCGCTACCCGGCGATCGCCCTCGATCGCGACAAGCGCCCGGTCGACACTCTGACGAGCAACATCGGCCACCTCATCGGCACCGGGATCCTGGACCCCGCCGATGAACGGCACGTCGCGGCGCTCCTGCGCGGAGCATCGATGAGCAGCGGCTACGGCCTGCGCACCATGTCGAGCGATGCCGGCGGGTACTGGCCCCTGGCCTACCACGGCGGCAGCGTCTGGGTGCATGACAGCGCGATCGCCGTGCACGGCCTCTCTCGCGCGGGGTTGTCCGACGACGCGCGCGCCATCGGCGATGAGCTGATCGCCGCCGCGGAGGGCTTCGACTACCGCGTTCCCGAACTGCACTCCGGCGACCCGGCAGCCACGACATCCCGGCCCACGCCGTATCCTGCCGCGTGCCGTCCGCAGGCCTGGTCGGCGGCAGCGGCGGTGACCGTCCTCGATGCCGCGGAACGGCGCGCGGGCGCATCCTAGAATCGAGGGATGGATCCGCGCCCCCTGCTCTACCTCTGCGTGCGCCCGCAGCGGGGCGCCGCGGACGCGGAGTACGCCTCGTTCCGCGTGGCGATGGGCCTCGACGAGACCCGGCTCGGCGCATGGGATCTGGTCGCGGACCCGCTGCCCGCCGACGCGGTCGAGCGGTACGCGGGTTTCGTGGTGGGCGGCAGCCCGTTCAACGTGACGACGCCCGCCAAGGACGCGCCGCAGCAGCGCCTCGAGGCCGATCTGGCGGATCTGGCGGATGCGGCCGCATCCGGGCGCACCCGGGCGATGTTCACCTGTTACGGCATCGGCGTGGTGACGCGGCGGTTCGGCGGAACGGTCGCACAGGACTACCCCGAGGGCACCGGCGCGACGACCGTGACGCTCACGGACGCGGGTCGTGACGATCCCGTCTTCGGCGCGCTGCCCGAGCGGTTCGAGGCCTTCACCGCCCACAAGGAGTCGACCGCGCGGCTGCCCGAGGGCGCGGTGCTGCTGGCCACCAACGCGGACTGCCCGGTGCAGGCCTACCGGTTGGGCGAGCGGCTGTACACGACCCAGTTCCATCCCGAGGTCACCCCGCAGGACTTCACCGACCGGATGACCTTCTACCGCGACGGCGGGTACTTCGCGCCGAGCGAGTTCGATGCCGTCGCCGCACGCGTGCTGGCCGCGCCCGTGACCGAGCCCGCCCGCATCCTGCGCGCGTTCGCCGCCTTCGAGGCCTGACCCGGCCTCAGCGCCGGGCGCGCAGGCGCCCCACGACGCGCACGATCGTCACCAGCGCGATCACCGCCGCCGCGACGATGGCCGCGATGCCGATCGTCGTGCTCTCGGGCTCGTCCGCGAGGCGTCCGACCGCGAGCCACGAGAGGCCCCAGACCAGCGCGATCGACGGCGCGATGCGCCCGAACCAGGCGATGCCGCAGCCGATCGCCGCGACCGCGATCAGCACGACGACGCCCCAGACGTCGGCGGCCGATTCCGTCTCGGCCGGAAGCGTGCGCGTCAGGAATGCCGCCGTGTTCGCGACCGTCGCCAACGTCACCCATCCCAGGTGCAGCCCCGTCACTCCGTCGATCAGCACCGCCGAGACCACGCCCTCGCCGCGCTCGCGCACGATGCGGCGCCAGGTGAACGCCAGCGCCGCCAGCAGCAGCACGATGACGAGCACCGTGATCGGCAGCGTCGTGTACTGCGCCGAGACCAGCCACAGGCCGTTCAGCACCTCGGTGAGGGCGATGAGCCAACCGAGCCGGCGCTGGCGTTCGCTCCCGCGCTGACCCGGCAGCGCCTGCCAGACGGCATAGGCGATGAGCCCGATGTAGACGGCCGACCAGATCGAGAAGGCCTGCTGCGCCGGGGCGAGGTAGCTCGCGTCCGCGTCGAGGGCGCCGTCCTGCAGGTCCTGCACGGCCGTGCCGCCGAAGAGGCCGGTGCCGACCATGGCGGCGACCAGCATGAAGCCCGTGGCCGACAGGACGGCGATCTGGCGGGTGAGATCGGATGAGCGCGTAGCGGTGACGTTCATGCAATAACGCTAGATAATCTAGCTATCTCCCCGCCAGGGGTTGACACCGCCCCCCCCTGCCCGCCGCCGTGCCGCGCCGCCGTACCGCGCCGCCGCGCCGCCGTGCCGCGCCGCCGTACCGCCGTGCCGCGCCGCCGCCACGAGGCTGGGAGACCGCGAGTGAGCATCCATTCCGCGAGTGAGCACCCGATCGGGTGCTCACTCGGCGGGGCGGGGGGGTGCGGGGTGCGTCAGCGGGAGCTGGCGAGCACCCGCGCGGACTCCCGCTCGGCGTTGTTGTTCTTCTTGCCCGCCCGCGACCCGTCGAGCTTGGCGCGGATGTGCTCGCCGACCGTGATCGGGTCGTAGAGGTCGGGGTGGTCGGCATCCACGCACGAGGGCAGCGTCTCGATGAGCGCATCGACGTTGCCGTCGTGGAAGAAGGCGGCCGAACGGCGCCGTTCGATCGTGCCGTCGATGACCGGCGGCTTGACGCGATGGAGCGTCGACATCCAGCGTTCGTTCGTCCAGCGCGCCGTGACGTCGCCGAGGTTCACCAGCAGCGCGTCGTCGGCCGGCTGCACGTCGTTCCACGACCCGTCCGCACCGAGCACCTGCAGGCCGTGCACCTGATCGGCCCAGAGGATCGTGACGATGCCGTAGTCGGTGTGCTCGCCCATGCCGATCAGGTCGCCGTCGAGGCGCACATCGGTGCCCGCGGGCAGCGCGTAGTTGTTCATCCGCATGACGTCGAGGGAGTGGTCGGTGCGGGCGGCGAAGAAGTCCGCGTCGACCCCGAGCGCATCGGCGAAGATCCGCGTCATCGCGCGCGCCACCCGAGCGGCCTCGCCGAAGTAGGTGCGCACGCCCTCCTCGAAGCGCGCGACATCCGGCCACACGTTGTCGGCGTAGTCGGGCTGCGGCAGATCGGACGCATCGGGGTAGTCGGCGTGGGTAGCGCCGACGTTGAACGCCTCGAAGAAGTCGTTCATCCGGCTCGCCGGCTCGACGCCCAGCGACAGGCTGAGCGACTCGGACTTGGGCGGGCTGTAGCCGCGGTTGATCGAGGGCGGGGTGCGGTACGTCTTCTTGGTCTCGAGGTCGAGCGCGAAGAATCCGTCCATCGCCTCGGTGAGCCCCGAGATGACGTCGGCGGGAATGCCGTGCCCGGTGATCTGGATGAAGCCGACGGTGCGGCAGGCCTCATCGATCCGCCGGGCGACGTCGGCGCGGGCCTCGGGTGAGCCATCGGTCACGTACGGGGTGATGTCGATGGTCGGAACGTGGAATGTCATGGCGACTCCTGGATGGGGATCGCCCTCGGAAGGGCGACCGATGGGTATCGGGTTAGCCACTTCACGGTTTCCCACCGCGGCTCGAAGAGCCACGGCGCGTGTTTACATGAACGCTGCGGCCAGAGTAGGCCCCTGCTGTTTCGCCGACGTTACGAGGTGCGGGCACTGTGGGCCACGCCGAGTGAGCATCCGTTCCGCGAGTGAGCATCTGATCGGGTGCTCGCTCGCGGAATGGATGCTCGTTCGGCGGCAGGGCGGGGGCGGCGCCGAGCGGGGCCCGGGGCGGTCAGCCGAGCGGCGGGCCGAGCACGACGGCGGACTCCGCTGCCACCCGCACGGCGCCGCCCTCGACCGCGGTCGCGACGGTCGACAGCAGCAGCGCCTCACCCGCGTCGACCGCGACATCCCAGGGCTCGGCCGTCAGGTTCACGGCGATGCGGACCGCGCCGCGTCCGAGGAGGAAGCGTCGGGCGTCCGGCGCCGCATCCGGGTCGAGGTCCTCGGCGGACAGGTGCGCCGACGCCGGGTCGGTGAGCTCGGGGCGTTCCGCGCGCAGGCGTGCGAGATCGCGGTAGAGGGCGAGGATGCGGGCGTGATCGCCGCGGGCGACTTCGCTCCAGTCGAGCCGGGAGCGTTCGAACGTGGCGGGGTCCTGCGGGTCGGGGACGAGGGATTCGTCCCAGCCCATCTCGGCGAACTCCGCCGTCCGGCCGGTGCGTACGGCATCCCCCAGCCAGTCCTCCGGGTGCGAGGTGAAGAACTGCCACGGCGTCGACGCCGCCCACTCCTCCCCCATGAACAGCATCGGAGTTCCGGGGGCGGTGAGGGTCAGCACGGCAGCGACCGCCAGCCGATCGGCCGACAGCGTCTGCGACAGCCGGTCGCCCGCCGCGCGGTTGCCGATCTGGTCGTGGTCCTGCGCGAAGGTCACGAGCCGCCACGTGGGCGTCTGGGTCGGGACCGGGTGGCCGTGGGTGCGCCCGCGGAACGACGAGTACGTGCCGTCGTGGAAGAAGCCGCGCGTCCACACCTTCGACAGGGCGTCGGATGCCGCGAAGTCGGCGTAGTAGCCGACGGTCTCGCCGGTGAGCGCGACGTGCACGGCGTGATGCCAGTCGTCGCTCCACTGCGCGGTCAGCCCGTAGCCCGCCGCCTCGCGCGGCAGGATCAGGGTCGGATCGTTCATGTCGGATTCCGCGATCAGGGTGAGCGGGCGCCCGACATGCGCCGAGAGCGCGTCGACGGCTTCGGCCATCTCCTGCAGGATGTGCACCGGCTGCTCGTCGTGCAGCGCGTGGACCGCGTCGAGGCGCAGCCCGTCGACGTGGAAGTCGCGCAACCACTGGAGCGCGTTCTCGACGATGTACGCCCGCACCGCCGGCTCGTCGAGGTTGACCGAGTCGCCCCAGGTGTTGCGGCTGCCCTCCCGCAGGTACGGGCCGAACTCGGGCAGGTAGTTGCCGGACGGGCCGAGGTGGTTGTAGACGACGTCCTGCAGCACGGCGAGGCCGGCAGCGTGCGCCGCATCCACGAACCGGGCGTAGGCGGCGGGACCGCCGTAGGCCTCGTGCACGGTGTACCAGAGCACACCGTCGTATCCCCAGTTCCAGGTGCCGTTGAAGCCGTTGACCGGAAGCAGTTCGATGTGGCTGACACCCAGCTCGACGAGATGGGGGAGCTTGTCGATCGCGGCATCCAGCGTGCCCTCGGGGGTGAAGGTGCCGAGGTGCAGCTCGTAGATCAGACCGTCGGCGAGCTGCCGCCCGGTCCAGGCGTCATCCGTCCACGCGAAGCGCGCGGTGTCCACGGCGGCGGATGCGGCGTGCACCCCGTCGGGCTGACGGCGGGAGCGGGGGTCGGGGCGCAGCTCACCCTCATCCACCACGAAGCCGTACCGCTCGCCGTCCGCGAGCGTCAGATCGGCGCGCCACCATCCGTCGCCCGCACGCGCGAGCTCGACCTCCGTACCCGCGCGGGATCCGGGGGTGGATGTGGCCTCCACTGCGCCGCCGCCGGCGGCCGCAGCCGTCCCAGTGCGCACCCGCACGCGCTGCGCCCGCGGCGCCCAGACCTCGATCATCGGAACTCCCTGGTGTCGTCAGCGCCGAGCGCACACCCCGTCGTCGAGCGCACATCTTCCGGGATGTGCGCTCGAC